>NZ_JAAOMA010000020.1:0-101561 GCF_011602385.1 Chromobacterium fluminis
TAGAGAAAGTGGTGCAGCCCACCGCCGCGCCCAAGCCGCAGGCCTATGTGCCGCCGGTGGTCAATCCGCCGCCGGTCACCTCCACGGCCAACGCCATCCAGGCCACCACCTCGGACCCGGCGCCGCAGCCGGCGCCCACCCCCGCCCCGGCGGTGGAAGCGCCCAAGGGACCGGTGTCGGCCAAGGCCAACTGCAGCCAGCTGCAAGCCCCGGAGTATCCGAGCAAGGCGCAGCAGGACGAAATCCAGGGCGTGGTGCGCGTGGCCTTCCAGGTGGGCGACAACGGCCGCTTCAGCCACATCGCCAATATTTCGTTCGACGGCGGCATCCCGCCGCGTTACCGCAGCGGCTTCCAGTCGGCGATCAGCGCCGCGCTGCAAGGCTACAGCTGCAAACCCAACAGCCTGTTGAGCCAGGAATTCGGCTTCAAACTCGATTCCGGCGAATGAGCGCGAGCGCGCCTCGACCGGAACAAGCAATCTCTAGGAGAACCAGAACATGAGCAAAATCACCCGCATCGCCTTCACCGCCGTGGCCCTCTTGAGCAGCCTGAGCGCGCTGGCCGCCGAAACCGCGCACGTGACCAGCAACCCGTACGGCATCGACGCCCTGTGGGCGCAAGGCGACATCGTCGCGCGCGGCACCCTGATCATCCTACTGATCATGTCGGCGGCCACCTGGTATGTCGGCATCGTCAAACTGCTGGAACAACGCCGCCTGCTGAAGCAAGGCCGCGAACTGCTGGCGTCGCACGGCGCGGAACTGCAAAAACGCGCCAGCGAACTGGCCGACGAAGGCATGTTCAGCGCGGTGGCGGCGGCCGGCATCGACGCGGCGGGCGAACACAAGGGCGAACTGGCCGGCCGCGTGGACCTCAACACCTGGGTGTCGATGGCCATCTCCGACGCGGTGGACTCCGCCAGTCACCATATGCAAAACGGCCTGTCGGTGGTGGCCACGGTGGGCTCCACCGCGCCGTTTGTCGGCCTGTTCGGCACGGTGTGGGGCATCTACCACGCGCTGACGGCGATCGGCATGTCCGGCCAGGCGTCCATCGACAAAGTGGCGGGCCCGGTGGGCGAGGCGCTGATCATGACGGCGATCGGCCTGGGCGTGGCGGTGCCGGCGGTGCTGGGATACAACTGGCTGGTGCGTCGCAACAAGCTGGTGCTGGACATGGTGCGCGTGGTGGCCGGCCGCCTGCACGCCAGCCTGCTGAACGCGCGCTGAGGCGTCGACGATGAAAGGGCGCAACGCAAGATTCGGCCAAGGCCACGGCAAGGGCGACGAAGACGCGGTGATGTCCGCGATCAACACCACGCCGCTGGTGGACGTAATGTTGGTGCTGCTGATCATCTTCCTGATCACGGTGCCGGTGGTGACGCAGACGGTGAAGATGGCCTTGCCGAAGGAAAGCAATATCCCGACGCAGACCAAGCCGGAAAACATCGTGCTGGGGGTGGACACCGGGAACACCATCTACTGGAACACCACGCCGGTGAAGACGCAGGAAGAGCTGCTGGCGCGGCTGGTGAAGGAGGCGAAGAAGGATCCGCAGCCGGAAGTGCACATCCGGGGCGACCTGGGGGCGAAGTACAGCCCGATAGGCCGGATCGTGCTGGCGGTGCAGCAGGCGGGGATCGTGAAGATCGCCTTCATTACCGAACCGCCGCCGCGGAACTAGAAGGGAGAGCAAGATGGGAATGAACGTAGGCTCGTCCGACGACGAACTGATGGTGGAAATGAACACCACGCCGCTGATCGACGTGATGCTGGTGCTGTTGATCATGCTGATCATCACCATTCCGATCCAGACGCACGCGGTGAAGCTGGACATGCCGGTGAGCAGTCCGGCGAAGCCGATGGAGAAGCCGGTGGTGGTGCAGATCGACATTGCGGCGGACAACGGGATCTTGTGGAACGGGGAGCGTTTGGCGAACCGGGAGGCTTTGGAGAAGAAGCTGACGGAAGCGGCGGGGAGGGTGCCGCAGCCGGAGTTTCACATCAAGCCGAACAAGGACGCGGGGTACGAGCCGGTGGCGATGGTGTTGGCGGAGTCGCAGCGTTTGGGGGTGACCAAGCTGGGCATTGTGGGCTCCGAGCAGTTTGTGCAGTGATCCCGCGGGCCTGACCAAGGCATGCCTTATATATGTCTTGTATATATGTTGTCTTTGTCATGAAATTGATATTTGACCCGTTGTGAGGAAAAGGCAGCCTTTAGGCTGCCTTTATCTTGTTGTTGTGAGCCGGCCCGGCATTTTCACCGGAACCAAAACAAGGAAAACAGGGCCGCAGAGAAATGGAGTGAAAGGAACCCCGATGAAAATGAAGTTAGCCCTGATGGCCGCCAGCCTGTTGCTGGCCTGGCAAGCGCAAGCCAGCGCGGTGTCCGGCATCGACAAACAGCATTTCGACAACGCGGTGCGTCCGCAAGACGATATCTATCACGCGGTCAACGGCGCCTGGGTCAAGCACGCGGTGCTGCCGGCGTCCGAAGACAACGACGGCGCCTTCAAGCAATTGCGCGATCTGAGCCTGGAGCGCAGCCGCAAGCTGATAGAAGAAGCCGCAGCCAAGCCGAACGCGTCGCCGGAGGCGCAAAAGATCGGCGACCTGTATCACAGCTTTATGGACGAGGCCGCGCTGGACAAACTGGGCCTGGCGCCGCTGCGCGGCGAGCTGGCGGAGATTGCCGCCTTGAAGGACAAGCGCGCGATGGCGGCCTGGATGGGCGCGGCGCAGGGTCTGGGCGTGCAACAGCCTTTGGCTTTTTACGTTGAGGCGGACGCCAAGGACGCGCGGCAATACCTGGCCGGCCTGTATCAGAACGGCCTGAGCATGCCGGACCGCGATTACTATCTGGGCAAGGACGCGCGCTTTGAGAAAGCTCGCCAGGCCTATCGCGCCTACCTCGCAAAATTGTTCAAGCTGGGCGGCTACGCGGAACCGGAGCAGCGCGCCCAGCGCGTGTTCGCGCTGGAAACCAGGCTGGCCGAAGCCCAGTGGAGCAAGGTGCAGAACCGCGATCCGCAAAAGACTTACAACAAGATGAGCGTGGCCGAGCTGAAAAAGCGGGCGCCGGGCTTTGACTGGCAAGCTTTTCTGGACGCGGCCGAAGCCGGCGGTGTCAGCGCCGTCAACGTCAACCAGCCCAGCTACGCCCAGGCCTGGGCCAAGCTGGCGGCCGAGTTGCCGCTGCAAGACTGGCAGGACTATCTGACGGCGCAGACGCTGGACGCCTACGCGCCCTATCTGGACAGCGGCCTGGCGCAAACCCGTTTCGACTTTCACGGCAAGGCGCTGGCCGGCACGCTGGAACAGCAGCCGCGCTGGAAGCGCGGGGTGAAAGCGGTGGAGGGCAATTTGGGGGAGGCCCTGGGCAAGCTCTACGTGCAGGCTTACTTCCCGCCGGAGTCCAAGGCCAAGATGGAAGCGCTGGTGGGCAATTTGATGAAGGCCTACGCCCAGAGCATAGACACGCTCAGCTGGATGAGCCCGGCCACCAAGAAGGCCGCGCAGGACAAGTTGTCCAAATACATGCTGAAGATAGGCTATCCCAATAAATGGCGCGATTACGGCGGCCTGACGATCAAGCGGGACGACCTGGTGGGCAACATCAAGCGCGGCTCCTTGTTTGAATACCGCCGCATGCTGGCCCGCTTGGGCAAGCCGGTGGATCGCGAGGAGTGGGGGATGACGCCGCAAACCGTCAACGCTTACTACAACCCGTCGCTGAACGAGATCGTATTCCCGGCCGCTATTCTGCAGCCGCCGTTTTTCGACGCCAAGGCAGAGGACGCAGCCAATTACGGCGGCATCGGCGCGGTGATCGGCCATGAAATCAGCCACGGATTCGACGATCAGGGCAGCCAGTTCGACGGCGACGGCAATATGCGCAATTGGTGGACGGCGGAAGACCGCGCCCGCTTCGATCAACTGACAGGCAAGCTGGTGGCGCAGTACAACGGCTACGAGCCCTTGCCGGGCAAGCACATCAACGGCGAGTTGACGCTGGGCGAAAACATCGCGGACAACGCCGGCCTGCAAATCGCCTACAAGGCCTACCAGCTGTCGCTGGGCGGCAAGCCCGCGCCGACAATAGACGGCATGAGCGGCGACCAGCGCTTTTTCTACGGCTTCGCCCAGGTGTGGCGCACCAAGATTCGCGATGAGGCCTTGCTGTCGCGCTTGGTGACCGATCCGCATTCGCCCGGCGAGTTCCGGGCCATTGGCGCGACGAGCAATAGCGATGCCTTTGCCGAAACCTTCGAAGTCAAGCCCGGCGACAAGATGTTCAAACCGAAAGACGAACGCATCCGTATTTGGTAAGACCGCCGTTTGCGGCCTGCTAGGCGTCGGCATGAAAGGAAAGGTCGGGACCTCCCGGCTTTTTCAATGAGCCGGCGCGTAGCATGGCTGCAATATGGTGGGCGCATAGTGAGCTGAACTTGGCGCTTGAACCGGCTGGGGTCCGACGGGGCGGTTCGGTCGACGCCTCGGAGCAAAAACTCTAAAAAAATGGATTTTCCCATAAGGCCGGGGGATAATGCCGGCCAGCATTCAGGAGAGATAGGCTGATTTGATGAAGTGCGTTGACGATTTCAGACTGCGGCTGGGCAAGCAGGAGCTGGTGCCCATCATGATTGGCGGCATGGGCGTGGACATCTCCACCTCGGCGCTGGCGCTGGAGGCGGCCAGGCTGGGCGGCGTGGGGCATATTTCCGACGCCATGGTGCCCACGGTGACCGACCGCCGCTTCAATACCAAATACGTCAAAGACAAGCTCAAGCAGTACAAATTCAATGTTGAAAACAGCGACAAATCCGTCGTGCAGTTCGACTTGGGTTTGCTGGCGGAAGCTACCCGCATGCATGTGGGCAAGACCATGGAAGCCAAACGCGGCGATGGCCTGGTCTTCATCAACTGCATGGAAAAGCTGACCATGAACGCGCCCAAGGACACCTTGCGCACGCGCATGCATGCCGCGCTGGACGCCGGCATCGACGGCATCACCCTGGCTGCGGGTCTGCATCTGGGCTCCTTCGCGTTGATGGAAGATCACCCGCGTTTCCGCGACGCCAAACTCGGCATCATCGTCTCCTCGCTGCGCGCCCTGCAGTTGTTCCTGAAAAAGAGCGCGCGCAGCAACCGCCTGCCGGACTACGTGGTGGTGGAAGGCCCGCTGGCCGGCGGCCACCTGGGCTTCGGCATGGATTGGGCGCAATACGACCTGGCCGTCATCGTGGCCGAAATCCGCGATTGGCTGCGGGCCGAGCAACTGGACATCCCGCTGATTCCCGCCGGCGGCGTGTTCACCGGCAGCGATGCGACCCAATTCCTGGAGATGGGCGCCGGCGCGGTGCAGGTGGCTACTCGCTTCACCGTGGCGCGCGAATGCGGCCTGCCGGAGAAAGTGCAGCAGGAGTACTTCAAGGCCAATGAGGACGACATCGAAGTTAACCAACTGTCGCCCACCGGCTATCCGATGCGCATGATCAAGCACTGTCCGGCCATCGGCGACGGCATTCGCCCCAATTGCGAAGCTTACGGCTATCTGCTGGACGCCAAGGGCGGCTGTTCTTATATCGATGCCTACAACCGCGAAGTGGCCGCCCACCCCGGCGAGCGCCGCATCAAGGTGTGGGACAAGACCTGTTTGTGCACGCAGATGCGCAATTTCGATTGCTGGACCTGTGGCCAGAATACCTATCGTCTCAAAGACACCACAGTTCAGCGCGAAGACGGCAGCTATCAACTGCTCAGTGCCGAGCACGTGTTTCACGACTACCAATACAGCAAGGATCACCAGATCGCCTTGCCGGAGTTGGAGAGCATTGTGGTGGCTTGAGCGCGACAAGGCGCGGCAGGCAAAAAAAACCGGAAGGGAGGCTTCCGGTTTTTTTTACGTATTACGTATTTTCACGTAGTTACCTTGTGATTGTCATTATTTAAAATGGAAACATAAATACCATTTAAATAATTTAAAATAATCACTCTAAGTCTCCGTGAACCATACATTCATTCAGGCCGCCGTTTTGGGCGGCTTTCTTGTTCCCGCAGCCGGAGCGTCCGCGTTGGACGAACACATTCTTCGGCATCAGCAACAACAACTGGAGTTGCAGCGGGAAGAGCTGCAACGGCGGCCTGATGTGCTCCAATCCCCCTCCACGCCCAGTCCCGCCGCTCTGCCCGCCGCCGCGAGGTCTCATGAAGGCGCGTGTTTCACGGTGAAGCAAATCGCGCTGGAGGGCATGCCCGTCGCCTGGCGCGGCTGGCTGCCTGCGGCGGCGGCCCGCTGGCAAGGCCAATGCCTGGGCTTGGCCCAACTGGACCAAGTGGTGGCGGAGCTGAGCAATGCGATGGTGGAGCGCGGCTATGTCACTAGCCGGGTGTATCTGCCGGAGCAAAACCTGAAGCAGGGGCGCTTGCGACTGGCGGTGGTGCCCGGCCGCATCCATCAAATCCGGCTCAAGGACGGGCCGGGCGACCGCAGTCTGGCGTCCGCCTTTCCGCAGGGGGCCGGCGACATCCTCAATGTGCGCGCGCTGGAGCAGGGCCTGGAACAACTGGGGCGGGTACCCACCCAGCAGGCGACGATGGAAATCGTCCCTGGGCAACAGCCGGGTGAAAGCGATGTGGCGGTCAGCCGCAGCCGCGCGCGCCAGCTGACCGGGCAACTGAGCCTGGACGACAGCGGCCAGCCCGCCACCGGCAGGCTGCAGAGCAACGCCAGCCTGCTGCTGGGCGGCGCCACCGGCTTCAACGACCTGCTGTCCCTTTCCTGGAGTCAGGACGCCGAACATGTCTCCCACCCGCTGAGCCAGGCGCATACCGTGTCCTGGCTGCTGCCCTGGGGCGATTGGACCGCCTTCGCCAGCTATAGCGCGTTCGCGTACCGGCAAACGGTGCAGGGCGTCAACCAATCCTTCTCTTCCAGCGGCCATAGCCGCAATACCCTGCTGTCGCTGGCGCGCTTGCTTCACCGCGATCAGAGCAGCAAAACCGAACTCAAGGCCAGCCTGACCCGCAAAGCTTCGCGCAGTTTTATCGAGGATGCGGAAATTGCACAGCAACGCCGCGATCTGACCATCGCCGGACTGGAACTGAGCCATCGCCGCTATCTGGGCGAAGCGGTGCTGGACGCCTCGCTGGCGTATCAGCGCGGCATCGGCGGCTGGGGCGCGCAAAACGAGGCGCAAACAGCCGCCTCCGGCTTCACCGCCCGCCATGAACTGTTTCAAAGCCGGCTGGCCTTGCAGCTGCCGCTGCGCCTGGGCGGCCAGGCCTGGCGCTGGAGCAGCGAACTGCGCGGCCAGTACAGCGCCGATCCGCTGCTGCCCTCGGAACAGTTTTCCATCGGCAGCCGTTACACCGTGCGGGGCTTCAACAGCAACAGCCTCAGCGGCCGCGGCGGCCTGTACTGGCGCAATGAGTTGAGCGCGCCGCTGCCGGCCACGGCCGGCGCGCAGCTGGAAGGCTATCTGGG
Source organism: Chromobacterium fluminis (assembly GCF_011602385.1). Taxonomy (NCBI): domain Bacteria; kingdom Pseudomonadati; phylum Pseudomonadota; class Betaproteobacteria; order Neisseriales; family Chromobacteriaceae; genus Chromobacterium; species Chromobacterium fluminis. The sequence goes on from NZ_JAAOMA010000020.1 coordinate 7,487, forward strand.
CCTGGACGCCGGCCGGGTGTCGCATCCGGCTTACGCCGACGATACCAGCCGCAGCCTTTCCGGCTGGGCCGCCGGCCTGCGCGCGCAGTTGGCGGGCAAACTCAGCGCCGAACTCAGCCACGAACGCGCAATGCGCCAGCCGCAAGGCTGGAACCGGCCCGCCATCACCCATTTCAATCTGACTCTGCTCTGGCAATAAGCCCGTTTTGCCGAGCTCCCGGCCTTGAGCGTGCGTTCAAGGCCGGGCCCTGCCCCGTTTCGACGACGTCATCATGAACAAAACACTCTATCGCATTATCTTCAACCAAGCGCGCGGCCAACTGATGGCGGTGCAGGAAACCGCAAGCGGACAGGGCAAGGGCAGCGGTCGCGGCCAGAATGCGGCGGGGGCGAGGTTCGCCGCCGTGCGCGGCTTTGGCTTCAAACTATGCGCGCTGTGGGTGGGCGTCAGCCTGGGCAGCGTCGCGCTGGCGGCGGACATCGCGGCGGATCCCGGCGCGGCGGCCGGCAAACGGCCGACGGTGATTCAGGCCAACAACGGGTTGCCGGTGGTGCAGATCGCCGCCCCCACCGCCGCCGGCGTGTCCCACAACCAGTACCAGCAGTTCAACGTCGGCCCCAAAGGGGCGGTGCTCAACAACAGCGCGCAAGTCGTCAATACCCAGCTGGCCGGCTATGTCGGCGGCAATCCCAATCTGGCCGGCGGCAGCGCCCGCATCATCCTCAACGAAGTCACCCACGCCAACCCCTCGCAGTTGAACGGTTATCTGGAAGTGGCGGGCCAGCGCGCGCAAGTGGTGGTGGCCAACCCATGGGGCATCAGTTGCAGCGGCTGCGGCTTCATCAATACTCAGCAAGCGATGCTGAGCACCGGCACGCCGCAACTCAACGCCCAGGGCGCGCTGACCGGTTTTCAGGTCAACGGCGGCGCCGTCAATATCAGCGGCGCCGGCCTGAACGCCGGCAATGTCGATAAATTCGCCATCATCAGCCGCGCGCTGCAAGTGAACGCCGACCTGCACGCCAAGCAACTGGAGCTGGTGCTGGGCCGCAACCAGGTGGACGCCGACACCCTGCAGGCGCGGCCGCTGGCGGCCGACGGTTCCGCCGCGCCGGCCTTCGCGCTGGACGTGGCGCAACTGGGCGGCATGTACGCCAACGCCATCCGCCTGGTGGGCACCGAGGCCGGGGTGGGGGTCAAGCAGCAGGGCGAGATGGCGGCGCGGGCCGGCGATCTGCAGCTGAGCAGCGCTGGCGACCTGGTGCTGAAGGGCAAGACTTTCAGCCAGCAGGACATCAAGCTCAACAGCGGGGGCAAGCTGGAACACAGCGGCCAGACCCGCAGCCAGGGCGCCTTGCAAGTGACCGCCGCCGACGCGGCCCAACTGGAAGGCAGCCTGACGGCGGGCGGCGGGCTGGGTCTGGACGCGGCCGCGGTGGCGGGCAAGGGCAGCGTAGCCGCCGGCGCCCAAGCCGACGGCAAATTGGGCGAGGCCGGCGCGCTGACGCTGCGCAGCCGCGCGAGCCTGGATTTCCATGGGGAATTGCTGGCCGGCGGCGATGTGAACATTCAGGCGGGTAGCGCCCAGTTGCAGGGCGCGGTTGTTGGCGCCAGCCACGGCGATTTGAGGGTGACGGTGGACGGCGAGTTGAATGCTTCGCAAGCCAAGCTGGGCGCCAAGAATCTGGCTCGTTTGCAAACCGGCGAGGACATCAAGCTGCAACAGGGCGCGCTGAGCGCCGGGCAGTTAGAACTGCAGGCGAGGGCACTGGATAACCGTGGCGGCCTGATTGCGCAAAGCGGCGCGGCGGCCAGCTCGGTGCGCTTGCAAGGCGTGTTGGACAACCGCGGCGGGGTGATCTCCAGCCAGGGCAAAACGCTGAGTGTGGACGCAGAGGCCATCGACAACCGACATGGCGAAATCAGTCATGCCGGCGCGGACACGCTGCGAGTGAGCGCGGACAAAATCGACAACCGCGAGCAAGGCAAGCTGCACAGCGACGCCAAAGCCGAGATCAAGACGGCGGAGCTCGACAACGCGCAAGGGCGGTTGACCGCCTTGCAGGGCCTGGAACTGAACGCCAGCCGCGTGCTGCGCAACGATGGCCTGCTAGGCAGCGACGGCCAGTTCAAGTTGACTGCCGGGCAGCTGGAGAACGGCGCGGGCTTGATCCAGGCGGGCAGGGACTTGCAACTGACGGCGGCCAGCGTCAGTAATGCCGACAAAGGGCAAATCATGGCGCTGGGCAAGGACGCTGCCAGCAGCCTGGAGATCAGTGGCCAGCTGAACAACCAGGGCAAGATCGCCGGCAATGCCGGGCTGAGCATCAAGGCCGCCGACATCGACAACCACGGCGGCACGCTGCAGTCGGCCGACGAGTTGAAGCTGGAGAAGCAAGCCAGACTGAACAACGATGGCGGCCACATCGTCGCCAAAGACCTGAATTTGAAAGCGGACACGCTCAGTAACCAGGGCGGTGAAGTCTTCGCCCAGCAAGCGCTGGACGCCAAGCTGCAGCAGCTGAACAACGCCAAGGGCAGCCTGATTGGTTCGCAGAGCCTAAGTCTTAGCGCCAGCGAAGTGCTGCGCAACAATGGCCTGCTCGGCAGCGATGGTCAGTTCAAGCTGACGGCCGGGCAGTTGGAGAACGGCGCAGGCCTGATCCAGGCGGGCAAGGATTTGCAACTGACGGCGGCCAGCGTCAACAACGCCGACAAAGGCCAGATACTGGCCTTGGGCAAGGACACCGCCAGCAGCCTGGAGATCAGCGGCCAGTTGAACAACCAGGGCAAGATCGCAGGCAACGCACAGCTGGATATCAAGGCCGCCGATATCGATAACCACGGCGGCACTTTGCAATCGGCCGCGCAGCTGAATCTGAGCAAACAAGCCGGCTTGAACAACGACGGTGGCCACATCGTCGCCAAGGATCTGAACCTGAAAGCGGGCACGCTCAGTAACCAGGGCGGCGAAGTCTTCGCCCAGCAAGCGCTGAACGCCAAGCTGCAGCAGCTGAACAACGCCAAGGGCAGCTTGATCGGCTCGCAGAGCCTGAGTCTTAGCGCCAGCGATGTGCTGCGCAACGATGGCCTATTGGGTAGCGACGGCCAGTTCACGTTAACGGCCGGGCAGCTGGAGAACGGCGCGGGCCTGATCCAGGCCGGCAAGGACTTGCAACTGACGGCGGCCAGCGTCAGCAACGCTGACAAAGGGCAAATCTTGGCGCTGGGCAAGGACGCCGCCAGCAGCCTGGAGATCAGTGGCCTGCTGAACAACCAGGGCAAGATCGCCGGTAATGCCGGGCTGGATATCAAGGCTGCCGACATCGACAACCACGGCGGCACGCTGCAGTCGGCCGGTGAGTTGAAGCTGGAGAAGCAAGCCAGCCTGAATAACGACGGCGGCCACATTGTCGCCAAAGACCTGACCCTGAAGGCGGATACGTTCAGCAATCAGGGCGGTGAAGTCTTCGCCCAGCAAGCGCTGGACGCCAAGCTGCTGAAGCTGAACAACGCCAAGGGCAGCCTGATTGGTTCGCAGAAGCTGAACCTTACCGCGAGTGCCTCACTGCACAACGATGGCCTGCTGGGCAGCGACGGCCAGTTCAAGCTGACGACCGGCCAACTGGAGAACGGGGCCGGCCTGATTCAAGCGGGCAAGGACTTGCAACTGACGGCGGCCAGCGTCGACAACGCTGACAAAGGGCAAATCTTGGCGCTGGGCAAGGACGCCGCCAGCAGCCTGGGGATCAGCGGTCAGCTGAACAACCAGGGCAAGATCGCCGGCAATGCCGGGCTGGACATCAAGGCCGCCGACATCGACAACCACGGCGGCACGCTGCAGTCGGCTGGCGAGTTGAAGCTGGAGAAGCAAAGCAGCTTGAAAAACGATGGTGGCCACATCGTCGCCAAAGACCTGAACCTGAAAGCGGATACGCTCAGCAATCAGGGCGGTGAAGTCTTCGCCCAGCAGCAGCTGGACGCTCAGCTGGGACAGCTGAACAACGCCAAGGGCAGCCTGATCGGCTCGCAAGGGTTCACTCTCAGCGCCAGCGAAGTGCTGCGCAACAATGGCCTATTGGGTAGCGACGGCCAGTTCACGTTAACGGCCGGGCAGTTGGAGAACGGCGGGGGACTGATCCAGGCGGGCAAGGACTTGCAACTGAATGCCGCCAGCGTCAGCAACGCCGACAAAGGGCAAATCTTGGCGCTGGGCAAGGACGCCGCCAGCAGCCTGGAGATCAGCGGCCAGCTGAACAACCAGGGCAAGATCGCCGGCAATGCCGGGCTGGACATCAAGGCCGCCGACATAGACAACCACGGCGGCACGCTGCAGTCGGCCGGCGAGTTGAAGCTGGAGAAGCAAGCCAGCTTGAACAACGACGGCGGCCACATCGTCGCCAAAGACCTGAACCTGAAAGCGGACAGGCTCAGCAACAAGGGCGGCGAAATCCGCCACCTGGGACAGACCATGGCGCAATGGCAGGTGCGCCAGCGTCTCGACAATCAGCAAGGCACGCTGTTCAGCAACGGCGGCCTGACGCTTGCTGCTCATTCCTTGAACAACCAGCAGGGCTCGTTGAGCAGCCTGGGCGCGCAATCATTGCAATTGGCCCAAGGTCTGGACAATCAGGGCGGCGCCCTGGTCAGCGGACAGGGGCTGCAACTGCAGCTGGGCGCGGCCTTGAGCAACCAAGGCGGCACGGTGCAAGCCGAATCCTTGCAAATGCACGCGGCTGGCCTGGGTAATCAGGGCGGCAGCATCAAGGTGTTGGGAAGCGGCGACGGCAAGGTCAACATCAGCGGGACGCTGGACAACTCCGCACAGGGTTTGTTGGCCGGCAATGGCGGTCTGGAGGTGAACGCCGCGGCCTTGGACAACCGTCAAGGCGTTTTGCAAAGCGCGGCCAAGCTGGGCGTGCAAGTGGCGCAAGTGGCGCAGAACCAGGGCGGCAAAATTCAGGCCGGGCAACTGCAACTGAAAGCCGCCGAGCTGAACAATCAGCAGGGTTTGCTCAGTCAAGCGGGAGACGGCGTGGCCAAGCTGGAGTTAAGCGGCCAGCTGGACAATAGTCTGCAGGGCAAGGTGCTGTCCAACGGTCAACTGCAGGTGACGGCGGCGGGCTTGCTGAATGCTGGCGGCACGCTCAGCAGTCAGGGCGATCTGCAGCTCAGCGCGAGCGGAGCGCTGGACAATCGCCAGGGGGCTTTGGGCAGCAACGACGCCTTGAAGTTGGACAGCGCCAGCGTGGATAACGCCGGCGGCCTGATCCAGGCCGGCCGCACTTTGGCCTTGGACAGCGGCAGTCTGCTCAACCAGGGCGGCAAGCTGTTGGCGCTGGGCAGCGGCGACAGCCGCGTGACCCTCAGCGGGCAATTGAACAACGGCGGCCAGATCGCCGGCAACGGTGATTGGCGGATCAAGGCGCAAGGACTGGACAATGCCGGCGGTAGCCTGCTGAGCGTGGGCAGCTTGGGCATCGACACCGTGAGCCTGGGCAATTCCGGCTCCTTCCTGGCCGGCAAGGATTTGAGCCTGACCCTGGCCAGCGACTTCATCCACGCGGCGGGCAGCAAGCTGCAAGCCAATGGCAAGCTCAGCATCAGCAGTGGCGGAAATCTGATCAATAGCGGCCAGCTGCAGGCCGGCGGCGATTTGGTTTTGAACGGCGTCAGCTGGACCAATAGCGGCGAGGTCAACGCAGGCGGCAAACTCAGCGCTGCACTGAGCCAGGCGCTCAGCAATAGCGGCAAGCTCAGCGCCGGCAGTTTGCAACTGAACGCCGCCAGCGTGCTGAACACCTACTCCATCACCGGCGGCGATATCTCCATCCAGGCCGCCAGCCTGGACAACGGCGGCAACCAGGGGCTGATCGCCTCTGCCGGCAATATGGCGCTGGATATCGGGCAAACCTTGAATAATCACGACGGCAGCTGGTTGTATAGCCAGGGTGATATGCGCATAGGCAAGGCCGGAGCGGCCGTCGGGCAGGTGATTAATCATGTGGCGACTTTGCAGTCTGATGGCAATATGTTTATTGATGCGGGGAGGGTGAGTAATGAGTCCAGTGTATTACTGGTGACTCAGAAATCGGAGCAGTATATTGAGAGTCGTAAGCTGCTTCCCGGTTATAAGGGGGTTGAGAATTTTAATTTTTCGTCTGGGGTCAATGTTGTTGAGTGGATGACAACGGAGCTTGAGTCGAATAGCTGTATAACGAGAGGGACTAGTTGTCATGATGTTACGGTTTACAATTATCTTAAGCGAGAGGTTGTTTCTGATGATCCTGTTAATAAGGTATTGACGGTAAAAACTATTGGGGCAAGTAGCCGTAGGGAGCCAACTGCAAATCCTCGTTGGGGTGGTTTGTTTGGTGCATCTACCCTGAAAGAGGAAAAAATATACTATTTCGATAAAAGGGATGGTGTTTATAGCGCGATTATTGGATTTGATCCCAAGTTGCATTTGCTTCCTAATGATCTTAAAGGTATTGCTGAGAAGGCTGTTGCTGGTCGGGATTTTGTTGCTGAAAGCGGAGAGGTAGAAAGGGTTTCTACCGTTTCTGTGGTAACAGATCATGTCGAGGGGGAACTGCTTCCAAGCCGAGTTTTTGTTGGGAAAGATTTTTTTGTGAACTCAATGGCTGTGCAGAATAAGTACAGCACAATAGCAATTGGTGGGGGCGCTTTTGTAAAGGGTGGGGAGATAGATAATGTTGGGCAAAATGTAGAAAAAACTGTCAAGGTGGATTCTGTTGGTAGGTTTACTAATATTTTTTCAAGGAATCCCGTTCCAGAATGTGGAGTGATTTGGGGCAGGAGTATTTGTCAATCTAGACCATTGCCATCAAAAACAACTACAGAAAAGTTAGGGTCAGTTGGTGCCTCAGTTAGTTCCGGTCAAAAACTCACACTACAAGCCCCCACCATTTCCAACGGCAAGGCTTCTCAGCTCGATATCTCTCTAACTACCGGCGATAGCCAGTCCAAAGTGACGGCGGTAAACACCACGGCGGGCAAGGCTTTGGCGCAAGCCGATGGCGACATGGCCAGCGCGGGCAAGAATCTGGGCGGCAAGCCGCTGGATGCCGTCGCCTCCGCGCAAACCTTGGCCGGGCAGCTGACAGGCGCGCAAGCGGCGGCGGATCTGCAAAAATCAGCGGTGGGCGGCCAGGCCGGCGCGCAGTGGGATGGAGCCAAAGCCGCGGTGCTGCCGCAACAAGTGTTGCTGGAATCCGCCGGCACCAAGGCGGCCAACCCGGTAGCTGGCGGTTATAGCTTGCCCAATAACGGCCTGTTCCAGACCCGCCCGGCACCGGCGCAGCCTTATTTGGTGGAAACCGATCCGCGCTTTACCCAATACGGCAATTTCATTTCGTCGGATTATCTGCTCAAACAATTGGGCTACGACCCCAGCCGCGTGGAAAAGCGCCTGGGCGATGGTTTCTACGAGCAGCAATTGGTCAGCCGCGCAGTGACGGAACTGACCGGTAAGCGCTTCATCGGCGGCAACGCCAACGCAACGCAGCAGTACCAGCAATTGATGAGCCAGGGCGCGGAATACGCCAAGAAATTCCAATTGACGCCGGGCGTGGCGCTGTCCGCGGAGCAAATGTCCCGACTCACCGCGGACATGGTGTGGCTGGTCAAGCAGAATGTCGACGGCCACGACGTGTTGGTGCCGGTGGTGTACCTGGCCAAGGCGCAGGAGCAATCGCTGCGCGGCCAGGGCGCGGTGCTGGCCGGCCGCCATATGGAGCTGCTGGCCGATGGCTCGCTGATCAATAGCGGCACCCTGAAGGCGGACAACAGTCTGTTGGCGCAGGCGGGCGATATCCGCATCGAAGGCGGCAAAGTGCTGGCTGGCGGCGATCTGGGCCTTGGCGCTCGCCACGATCTGCTTGTTAGCGACGACAAGCAACATAGTCAGGTCGGCAGCGTGATCCAGGCGGGCAGCTTGCAGCTGCAGGCCGGCAATGATCTCAAGCTGCAGGCCGTGCAGCTGCAGGTCAGCGGCGACGCGCAACTGCAAGCCGGTCACGATCTGGACATCACCAGCCGCGAAAACCGTTACAGCTATGGGGCCAACACCGGCCGTAGCCAGTACAGCTATCAGCAAGTGGACCATGTCGGTAGCGCGCTGCAAGTGGGCGGCAGCCTGGGTTTCAACGCCGGGCACGACCTCACGCTTAGCGGTGGGGAGGTCAAGGCCGGCGGCAAGTTGCTGGCCGTGGCCGGCAATGAGCTGACCCTGCAATCCACACTGGACAGCAAACAAGGCCAGGGCAGTTGGAATGGCTGGGGTTGGGGCGCGTACTCGACGCTGGACCAGATCCGTCATGCCACCCAGCTGCAGGCCGGCGGCGATATGCTGCTGCAAGCCGGCGGCAATCTAGCTCTCAACGGCTCCCAGGCCCAGGCCGGCGGCGGCCTGCTGGCGCTGGCCGGCAAGCAGTTGACGCTGCAGAGCGAGGCCAACACCAAGCAAGATATCGGCAGCAGCGGGGGCAGCAGTCACAACTGGCGGACCGATTCCCTGACGGTGGCCGCGCTCTCCGGCAAGAACGACTTGCAACTGCAAGCCGGCGACGACGCCTTGCTGAACGGCGCCAGCCTGCTTAGCGGCGGCAAGTTGGGCCTGTCCGCCGGCAACGACATCAAACTGGGCGCGGTGGCTACGGAAAACCGCAGCGACAACAGCTGGGGCCAGGATGTCCACAATAATTACGACCTCACCCAGCACGGCAGCGCGCTGCGGGGAGAGACGGGGCTAACGCTGTTGGCAGGCCGGGATATCGCCGCCCAGGCCGCCAGCCTGTCCAGCGACGGCGAGGCCGCGCTGGCGGCGAGACGCGACATCAGCTTGGGCTCGGTGGCGAACCTGCACAGCGATTACAGCAAGACGGTGCGTTCGTCCGGCGGCTTCATGCGCAAGAAAACCACGGTGGACATCAGTTCTCATCAGAGCGCCACCCAGGTGGGCAGCAATCTGTCGGCGGACAAGGTCACCGTCAGCGCCGGGCGCGATCTGGGCATCCAGGCCAGTCAGGTGGCGAGCACGGACACGGCATCGCTGCAAGCGGGCAACGACATCCGCGTCCAGGCCGGCACCAACGCCAGCCAAAGCTTCCAGTACCACTACGAGAAGAAGTCCGGCTTCTTCGGCACGGGCTGGGGCGGTTTCATGATAGGCAGCAAAGAGCTGAGCGACGCGATGAATGCCCAAGGCACCACCCAGAGCCAAAGCAAGAGCCTGGTGGGCAGCTTGAAGGGCGATTTAACGGTGCAGGCCGGCGGCAAGCTGCTGGTGCAGGGCAGCAGCCTGAGCGCCTTGAACGGCGACGTGGCGGTGGGGGCCAACTCCGTGTTGGTGCAGGATGGCCGGGACGTCATGGTGGTGGACCGCAGTCATGTGGAGAAGCAAAGCGGCTTCTCCATGAAAACCGTGAATACGCTGAAAGACACGTTCGACAACCTGAAAGAGATCGTCAGCACCCGCCGCGGTTTTGGTCTGGTCAAGGGCGTGGGCGCGGAGATATCGGCCTTCGCGCTGTCCAGCAGCAGTCAGGACATGTCCTATTCCTCGCTGGAGCAGGGCTACCAGCAACATAACCGCACCGTTAGCAGCGTGGGCAGCGCCATCCTGGCCGGCGGCGACATCAAGCTGTTGGCCAGCGGCACGCCGGCGCAGCTGCCGGGCAATGGGGACTTGTCCGTTGTCGGTTCCAGCCTGCAGGCCGGGGGCAAGGTGGACTTGTTCGCCAAGGGCAATGTGGACATCCTGGCGGGCGTCAACGACAGGCAAGACGGCTTCAGCAGCTACAGCCACGCTTCTCGCGCCTCTTTGTACACGCCGCAGCTCGGCGATCTGGTTCGCGCGTTTGAGGGCGTGCCCAACCACAGCGGCACCTCGCTCACGCCGTACAACCAGGCGCGGCAGGACGGCAACGGCAGGCAGAACGACCAGCAACTCAACCCCAGCCAGGTTCGCGGCGAGCAAATCCGGGTGGTCAGCCTGGGCGGCGACGTCAACGTGGTGGGCTCCACGCTGCAGGGGGTGAAAGACGTGACCGTGGCGGCGGACCAAGGCAGCGTCAACGTGCTGGCCGCCACCGCCCATTACCAGTTCAGTCAGGACAACAGGGGCTTTACTCTGGGCAATGTCGGCGGCGGCAATCACTCCGCCACGGTCGGCGTCCAGCACACAGAGGACAAAGCTTTGGGCAGCGGCAGCCAGCAAAGCGTTGCCCTCAGCCAGATCACCAGTCTGCAAGGCAATGTCGCGCTCAGCGCCGCCGACGCGGTGCGAGTGGCCGGAGCCCAATTGGCGGCGGGGCAGGATTTGACCTTGAGCGGCAAGTCCGTGCAAATCCGGCCCGGCGTGGATCAGGATAGCCGCGTCGAAACCCATCATATGGACCAATGGGGCGTTACCGCCGGGGTCAGCAGCCCTGTGCTCAGCGCGCTGGATGCGGTGGATAAGATGGGCCAGGTGGCGGCGGGCGGGCAGAATGCCGATTCACGCACCCGCGCCTTGGCGACGGGCACCGCCGCCTTGGCCGCGTACAACGGGTATAAAGCGGCCCAGGCGGCGGCTGACGGTCAACTGGTGTCAGCCAGCGTTACCATCGGCGCCAACCGCAGCGACAGCAAGCAGGAAACCCAGTCCCTCACGCATACCGGCACCCGGTTGGAGGCGGGGAGAGACCTGCTGATACAGGCCAGCGGCGGCGGCAAGGACTCCAATATCGATATTGTCGGCAGTCAATTGCAGGCCGGCCGTAATGCAACGCTGAAGGCGGACAATCAAGTTGCGCTGCAGTCGGCACAGGACAGCAGCAGCTTGCGCGGCGAGAACAGCGGCTCCGGCTGGGGCGTGGGCATTGGCGCTTCCTTCGGCCAGGGCGGCTTCAGCGTTGGCGTCACCGCCAATGCTAACCACTCCTTCGGCGGCGAAAGCGGCGACACCGTCGATCAACGCCACGCCACGGTAAACGCCGGCAATACCTTGACCCTGCAATCCGGCGGCGATGCCGTGCTCAAAGGCGCGGAGGCGCGTGGCCGGGAGATTGTGGCCAACGTCGGCGGCAATCTGGACATCCAGAGCCAGCAAGACCTGCACCAGTACCACAGCAGCGGAAAGAGCCTGGGCGGCAGCGTCACCGTTGGACTCGGCTTCAGCGCCAGCGGCAGTTACAGCCAGCAAAAGATGGACAACGACTACGCCAGCGTGCAGAACCAGTCCGGCCTCAAGGCCGGAGACGGCGGCTTCCAAGTGGCGGTCAAAGGCAATACCCATCTCACGGGCGGCGTCATCGCCAGCAGCGACAAGGCGGTGGCGGACGGCAAGAATAGCTTGAGCACCGGCACGCTGACCGTCGGCGATGTGCAAAACCACGCCAACTACAGCGGCAGCAGCATCAGCCTGGGTGGCAGCGGCAGCATGAAGGGCGGAGAGGTCAAGTTTGGCTCCATGGACGCTGTGGGCGGGCAAGATATCCATGCTCAGCAATTCGGCAACGGAGGCGGGGCCAACGCCTTCGGCGCGATAGCCGCCCATGAGAGCGCGGACAGCGTCACCCGCGCCGGGGTCAGCGGCGGCAAACTGAGCATCGCCGACAGCGCCGGCCAGCAAGCCTTGACCGGCCAGACGGCGGAGCAAGCCGCCGCGGCGCTCAACCGCGACGTCAGCAGCGACAGGGACGGCGCAAATTCCCTACAGGACAAGTTCGACAAGCAGCAACTGCAAACCACCTTCGCCGTGGTGCAGGCGCTGACCGAGCAGATCAGCGTGTTCACCGCCGCTAAGGCTGCGGAGGCCAAGGCGGCGAAAGAGGAAGCGGACAAGGCGCAAAAGAATCCGGCCAAGAGCGATGCGGAGAAGGAACGCCTGCAAGCGACGGCGGCCAATGCCGCCAAGTGGGCGCCAGGCGGAGCCTACAGCCAGATCCTCATCGCGGTCACCGCCGGTATTGGCGGCAATGTGGCCAACGGCCTTGGCGGCATGGAGCAAAACGCCGGCATCGCCTATCTGCAAGGCCTGGGCGCTCAGCAGGTGAAAGCACTGGTTGACGGGATGGAGGGTGGCGCCAAGACGCCGGAAGGCGAAACCGTCCGCGCGGTATTGCATGCCGCGCTGGCCTGCGGCGGAGCCAGCGCCAGCGGGCAGAGTTGCGGCGCGGGAGCCGCCGGGGCCGCCGCTGCGGTGGCGCTGAACAATGCGTTGGACACGCTCCAAAAAACCAGCCCGGACACCATGACGGCGGAACAGAAGTTGCAGCGTGAAAGCCTGGTGAGCGGTTTGCTGGCGGGTTTGTCGGCCGTCACAGGCGGAGCGGACACCGCCGCGACTACGGTGAATGCGGCGAAGACGGAGTTGGAAAATAACCAGTTTGGGGATAGTACTGTAGATCAGTATCTCTATGCTGGGAAAAGTCGTGGAATCAGAGCATTAGTTGAGAAAGCAAATCAGAAGGGCAGCTCCCAAGGCTTGGTGCTGGCTGCCGCCTTCCTAACGGCTCAAGGCACTCCCGCAGCTATTGCAGCGGCTAGAGCGTGTATGAGCAATCCGTTATGCCTAAATGAGTTAGCTATCTCGTTAGGAGAAGTAGCTGCGGGCGATGCATTACCTACTGGATTAGGGGTTGGTGGAGCTGCACTTATAAAATCGGTTGAGAAGTATAGGGCTTTGGAAGCTGCAGGAGAGAAAGCGGAAGCTGCTATAGTTCTTGAAGGTGCGGTAAAGAAAATTGCTGGACTGCGTGCGGCTGGAGACACCGCTAAGTTGTCTCAACTAACTGCCCATGCTAATCAACAATTATTAGATGCAGTAAATGCTATTCCGTCTAAGAATCAAGCGTCAAAAATAGCAACAATGATTGCTGCTTTTGATCCTGAGACTGGTAAGGTTGCGATAGGTTATAGCTCGGGTTTTAGGAAGGCAGAGGATCTTAGTCCGCTTACAGTAAAGTATGTGGAAGAGCGGCTTGGTGTTACAATTGGAGAATTTACAAACCTTTGTTCGAACAGGGTGGGTGCTTGTGCGGAAATATCTGCAGCAGATAAGCTGATCCGCCAGGGAGTTCGGCCAGAAAGTATTGAATTTACCCAGGCTGTTCGTCCACTGACGATTTTGAAAAATGGAGGTGTTATGGAAGAAAAGGCGATTATTTCTACTTGCGGAAATTGTCAAAGAACTTGGCCAAAAGGAGAACGGGCGCAATGACGCTGAATAGTAGTTGGGAGCCGGGGTTTGGCTCGATATTTACTTGGTTCTGCATGGATAAGCATGGTCGAATAGCTATGATGGTTAACAATGGGTTTGGAAACTTACCTAGAAGTTTGCTGCGACTTGATGATGTGGAAAGTCGTTTGGATGAACTGAATGAATTGGTTTGGGGCGAGTCGGAGAGGTTTCAGCACAACTTTCATCACCCGGAAGCAAGTTATGAATTGGTTTTTTATTCTAAGTGCAACAATAAAGGGTTGGCTGATAGGGTGCAGGTAGAGGCAAGCCTGTTGCAGTCGTTTGGCAGAGTTCCGGAAGGCTCGGATTTGAGTGTTCCAATTAAGCATGGATTCTATCTTTATCATGCGGTTGAGGGTAGTTTTCAGGGGGAGGATTTTCCCGTTGGCTACCAAGGCGAAGTTGAGATGGGGGATTATTTTAAATTTCTAGCGCCGACAGTGAGTTCCTCCATTGATGATCTGCCCGCTGAGTTGAGGAGTGTTGTTTGTATTTCTGATGTGGTGGACTTTGAGGTTCAAAGTGTTTTGGATAATTCTGAGATTAACGACCTCTTTGTTCGTCAGTATTGTTGATGGTTTTTTTGGGGGGCATCGTGAATTTGCAAGGTAGGCCGATTGCTTAGATTTTGAGGTGTTGGGTGTGTGTTGAAAATGGCGTTCCTTTGAGTTCGCCATTTTTAATATTCTGGCTATTTATTCTATGAGGTAGGTGTTTGTTTTGCGTTTTATTCTTGTGAGGCATAAATGTTATGGCTTTGTTGGGTGGTTTTTATTGTTTGTTTTTAATGTTTGGTTGCTATTTGAATTGGATGTAATGTTTTCAATTTGATCGGTGTGCCGAAGCGGTTGGTGTTTTTGATGGGGTGAGGTGATTTCGTTTGCAGAAGATTAGGTGGTTCAGGGGAGTATGGTTTTTGTGGTAGTTGTCTGAGGGGTGATTAATTGTACGATTATGAAAATTATAGTACTTATGGTGGAGTGGTAAAGAGAGTTTGTTTTGAGTTCTCGAGAGGTGCTAGTTTTGGCTACGACCTTGGGCAGCAGTTTGCGTATGCTTATGATGAATTAGAGAGACAGTGTAAACTTGGGTCGCAATTCAGAAGGGTGGCTATTTATACTGCATTGTTCAAGCGTGTGTGTAGTATGAGCGATGGGTTCGCGGAGTATGATCCATTTGCTTTGGATGTGTTAAATGAGCTAAAAGAAATATATCAAGGTGTGGATGAGGGATTCTTTGAAACCTATCAAGAAGAGGCGGATGGGCTGAGGGAAGATGTGGAGTTGATTAAGAATGTGTTTTTAACAAAGCTAGGCTGATTTTAATCGCCGAGGTTGAGATTGTTTTAATGAGCGAGAATTTGAAAGCGGCGCGCCAATCCGGCGCGCCGCTTTTTTTACGTCTTAGCTATTGCGGCCGGGCGTTTTGCCTTCCAGCTCGGTTTTGGCGATTAGCGCGCGCTGCATCGCGTGCACGCTGTCCACGTGCTGGAAGACGTCGCAGCGCAGCGCGCCAAGCAACATCAATTGCTCCGCGTAGTTGAAGAAGCCCACCCAATAGCCGCGGGCGTGGTGTGGGTCGCGGAAGTCGATATCGTAGGCGATTTTGCCGAGCAGGCCCTTGTTGTGGCGGTCCGGATTGTCTTTCAGGTATTGGGCCAGGTGGGCGGCGCATTCGCGGCCGTAAGCGCAGGCGTCGACGTAGTCGTCGGCGGGCGGCATCTGCCAATGGTGGGGCTGGCCGCGTTGCGGCAGGTGGCGGACGAAGGGCAGCTGCGTGGCCTGGGTTTCGTGAGGCTTGGGACGGTAATGACGGCGCGGGGGAAGTGCTTGGGACATTAGGGAGACTCCTATGAGAGTGTGCATGATGTCCCCGCTTCTCGGTTCCAGTCGGGAGGCGGGCGCAAGACCACGGGACTGGAACACCGATCACTCTCTTCTCGGCACGGCCGAAGCCGTTCCCGCAGCCTGCGCCCGCCGTATGGGCGTGCTCAGGCTGCGAACAATAAGGGCCGCAAAGCGGCCCGTTCGCTGAGAGTGAAGTTTTTTGGGGTTCCAGTCCCAGTGCCGGATGTGGATCGGCACGCAGGCGATTGTGGCGGCGCGGGCGGGGCGGGTCAAGGGCGCGCGGCCACCGAGTTTTGGTCTTGGGCTTGCGGCCAAGCCGCCCCGGTCCCAGCCGCCGGCGATGCGGCGGGTGCTGGGCGGGGCTTTAGAACCTGTTTACGATCTGCTGCGCGTCGTCGATACAGCGTTGAAAACGGCATTCAAAATGCTCATGTACCACCTGTACATTCCGCTTTCTCAGCCGTTTTCGCCTTGTCTCGCCTTAGCTCGCTAGATCGTGAACACGTTCTTAGCCGGCGCGCTTGCCCAGGGAGATCCGGCGCTGGGCGAAGGCTTCCCGGCTCAGGCGGATGGAGTCGTAATGACGGCGGCTGAGACGGGCGCCGCCGGCGCGGCGCAGCGACAGCCCCAGCGTGTTCTGGTCATTGGCTTCGCGTTCGCCGGATAAGGTTTGGGCGGCGGCTTGGCAAGCGGCTTGCCGGCGGGTGGCGGCCGGGTGCGCCTGGTAGGCGTTGCTGGCCTGTTCCAGCGCTTTGCGCAGCAACTGCGGTTTGGTCTGCTCCAGCGCGTCGGCTATTTGGTCCGCCGTGGCGCGTATCAGCTCCTGAAGCGCCTGCTGTTGCAGCGGGCGTTTGTTGCTGCAATCCAGCCCTGCCTGCTGGCTCAGTTGCTCCAGTTGTTGGCTGAGGGTGCTGACGCCGCCCTGGCGGAAGCGCTCGGCTTGTTGCGGGTAGAGTTGGGCGGCGGCGGCGATCATGGCTTCGCGGTAAGCCTGAATCAGGGCCTTGGCGTCCGCGCCGGGCATCCTGGCCAGGTCGCGGCGCACCATGTCTTCTGTGTGGGCGTCGATGAAGGCGTGCACTTCGCGGGCTTGGTGATTGTGCAGCAGTTGGCGCCAGGTATTGAGCGGTTGTTGGTTCAGCCAGTGGGCGAAGCGTTGCTGGGCGGGTTTGAACGCCGGGTCCACGCCGGCTGGCGCGGCGGTGGCGAAGCGGCGTCTGGCTTGGTTCAGCGCGCTGTCGTGGGCGCGGGAGCGCGCGGCGCTTGGGCTGGGCTCGGCGCGCAGCAGGGCGGCGTTGGCGTCGCTGTTCTGCGCGCGTTTGAGTTCGCCGGCCAGCGCGGTTTGCGGCGGAGTGTCCGGGTCCGCGGAACCGCGCGGGTGAATACAGCTGAGCAATAGGTCTGAAATTTTCATAAGCGCTCCTGAGGCGGAATGGGCGGCGTTTAGCGCCGCCTTTTTGTTGGTGCGGCGCAGTGTGCCCAAACCCGGGAGCGTTCAATATAAAGAAATGGCCATGTCCCCGGCATGCGCTCAGAGCAGCATCACCAGCTTGTACTCCGGCGCCTGGGCCAGTTTGAGGGTGATTTGCTGGTGCTCGATGCGACCGGCGCTGGGGTGGTGGAATACGCGGCTGCCGCCTTCGCGGCCTTGCACGTCCTGCTGTTGCCAGTATTGGCGGAATTCCGGGCTTTTTGCTTCCAGCGCCGCAATCATCGCGGCCATGGCGGGCTGATTCAGCCGCGGGCTGAGATCGGCGCGCAGTTCTGCGACGATGCGGCCGGCGCGCTCGGCCCATTGGTCGATGAAGCTGCGCGCTTCCGGCGCCAGGAAGATGAAGTCCAGCAGGCTGCGGCTGGCGTCCGGTCGGCCCAGCCAGTCGCGGAACAGCCTTTGGGCCGGCGGGTTCCAGGCCACGGCGCGCCATTCGGCGTCCAGCACGTAGGCGGGGGAATCGATATGGGCGGTGGCCTGCTTTAACAGCGCCTTGGCCTGTTCGGACGGGCCGCGCCATTCCGGTTCCGGGTCTTTGAGGCCTGCCAGATTGAACAGGTAGTCGCGCTCGGCGGCGGTCAGGCGCAAGGCCTCAGCCAGCCGGGCCAGAGTGGGCGCGGACACGGATTGGGTGCGGCCTTGTTCTATCCAGGTCAGCCAGGTGGTGCTGATGTCGCACAGCGCGGCCACTTCTTCGCGGCGCAGGCCTTTGGCGCGGCGGCGCTGGCCGGGCGGCAGGCCGGCTTGTTCCGGGCTCAGGCGCTCGCGGTGGGCGCGGATGAATTGGCCCAGCGGCGCGCTGTCTTTGCTGGCGGTCATGGGCGTAGGGCTCTGGGTATTAGTATCGCTACTAGTATAAGCAACTGGCTTGTTGCCGGGAAAGTTTGGCTCCAAGATAAGTCCACGGAGCAGAGCCTTGTGCCCGGCACGCGGAAACCCGTGGCGCCGGCGGCAGTCTCAAGTTGAATAACCGGATTCGAGCAAACACCATGACCGCACAGACCTTGTACGACAAATTATGGAACAGCCACGTGGTGCGCCAGGAGGCGGACGGTACGGCCTTGCTGTACATCGACCGCCACCTGGTGCACGAGGTGACCAGCCCGCAGGCGTTCGAGGGGCTGAAGCTGGCGGGCCGCCCGCTGTGGCGCGTGGATTCGGTGGTGTCCACCGCGGATCACAACACGCCCACCGATCATTGGGACGAGGGCATCAAGGACCCGATCTCGCGCCAGCAGGTGGAAACGCTGGACGCCAACATCAAGGCCTTCGGCGCGCTGGCGTACTTCCCGTTCAAGGACAAGGGCCAGGGCATCGTGCATGTGATGGGGCCGGAGCAGGGCGCCACGCTGCCGGGCATGACGGTGGTGTGCGGCGACAGCCACACTTCCACCCACGGCGCTTTCGCCGCGCTGGCGCACGGCATCGGCACCTCCGAGGTGGAGCATGTGATGGCCACGCAGTGCCTGGTGGCCAAGAAATCCAAGAATATGCTGGTGCGGGTGGACGGCAAGCTGGGCCGCGGCATCACCGGCAAGGATGTGGCGCTGGCCATCATCGGCAAGATCGGCACCGCCGGCGGCACCGGCTATGCGATCGAGTTCGCCGGCGAGGCCATCGAGAGCCTGTCGATGGAAGGCCGGATGAGCTTGTGCAATATGGCGATCGAGGCCGGCGCGCGCTCGGGCATGGTGGCGGCGGACCAGAAGACCATCGATTATGTAAAAGGCCGGCCGTTTGCGCCCAAGGGCGAGCAGTGGGAGCAGGCGGTGGCGTATTGGCATACTTTGCGTTCCGATCCGGGCGCCGTATTCGACGCGGAAGTGGTGCTGCGCGCGGAGGATATCCTGCCGCAGGTTACCTGGGGCACTTCGCCGGAGATGGTGGTGGATATCGACGGCGCGGTGCCGGACCCGGCGCGGGAAAGCGATCCGGTGAAGAAAAGCGGCATTGAGCGCGCGCTCAGCTATATGGGTTTGCAGGCCAACACCCCCATCCACGACATCGCGGTGGACATCGTCTTCATCGGCTCCTGTACCAATAGCCGCATCGAGGATTTGCGCGAGGCCGCCAGCGTGGCCAAGGGCCGCCACAAGGCCGCCAATGTGAAGCAGGTGCTGGTGGTGCCGGGCTCCGGCCTGGTGAAGGCGCAGGCGGAGGCCGAGGGGCTGGACCAGGTGTTCCTGGCCGCCGGTTTCGAGTGGCGCGAGCCGGGCTGCTCCATGTGCCTGGCGATGAACGCGGACCGCCTGTTGCCGGGCGAGCGTTGCGCGTCCACCTCCAACCGCAATTTTGAGGGTCGCCAGGGTCAGGGCGGCCGCACGCATCTGGTCAGCCCGGCGATGGCCGCCGCCGCCGCCGTCGCTGGTCATTTCGTCGATGTGCGTTCGTTGTAACCGTTCCAAGGAGAGAATCATGCAAAAACTGCTGTTGTTGGTACTGGCCGCGCTGACCCTGAGCGCTTGCAATACGGTGAAGGGCGTGGGCCAGGACGTGTCCAAGGGCGGGCAGGTGATTGAAAACGCCGCCAAGGACGTGTCCAACAAAATGTGATGCGATGGCCCGCTCCCGGCGGAAGCCGGGGCGGTTGCCTCCTCGCACTCTCTAATGAAAGCGGGCGCCAGCGCCCGGAAACGGCATTGACGATGAAAGCATTTACCTCTCTGACCGGTTTGGCCTGTCCCTTGGACCGCGCCAATGTGGATACCGACGCCATCATTCCCAAGCAGTTCTTGAAATCCATCAAGCGCTCGGGCTTCGGTCCCAATCTGTTCGACGAATGGCGTTACCTGGACCACGGCGAGCCGGGCATGGACAACAGCAAGCGGCCGCTGAACCCGGACTTCGTGCTCAACCTGCCGCGCTATCAGGGCGCGCAGGTGTTGCTGGCGCGCGAGAACTTCGGCTGCGGCTCCAGCCGCGAGCACGCGCCGTGGGCGCTGGACGACCAGGGCTTCCGCGTGGTGATCGCGCCCAGTTTCGCCGACATCTTCTTCAACAACTGCTACAAGAACGGCCTGCTGCCCATCGTGCTGGCGGCGGACGCGGTGGATCAGCTGTTCCGCGAATGCGCGGCCGCCGAAGGCTATCAACTGACCGTGGACCTGGCGGCGCAGACGGTAAGCACGCCGGCCGGGCAGGTGTTCTCCTTCGACATCACCGAGCACCGCAAGCACTGCCTGCTGGGCGGCCTGGACGAGATTGGCCTGACCTTGCGGCACGCGGACGAAATCAAGGCTTTCGAAGCCAAGCGCCGCGGCGAGCAGCCGTGGCTGTTCGCCTGAGAGACAGGAAGGGAGGAGGCGGAATGAGCACGCTACAGCAGGGTAGCCACGGGCATAAGCAACACGTGGAGCAGCAGTTCGGCGGCCAGGCCGCCGCCTATCTGAGCAGCCAGGTGCATGCGGAAGGCGCCGAGTTCGCCGAGCTGCGCCAGGCGGCGATGGAGCATGGCGCGGCGCGAGTGCTGGACCTGGGCTGCGGCGCCGGCCATGTGGGCTTTCAGGTGGCGGAGGCGGCGCGGGAGGTGGTGGCTTACGATTTGTCGGCCGCCATGTTGGAGGTGGTGGCGGCGGAAGCGGCCCGGCGCGGCCTGGACAATCTGAGCACGCGCCAGGGCGCGGCGGAGCGGCTGCCCTTCGCCGACGGCGATTTCGATCTGGTGTTCAGCCGCTATTCCGCCCATCACTGGGGCGACGTGGGCCTGGCGCTGCGCGAGGCGCGGCGCGTGCTGAAGCCGGGCGGCCGGTTGGCGCTGATCGACGTGATGTCGCCGGGGCAGCCCTTGCTGGACACGCATCTGCAGGCGGTGGAGGTGCTGCGGGATTCCAGCCACGTGCGCGATTACAGCGCCGGAGAATGGCTGGCGATGCTGGCCGAGGCCGGCTTCGCGGTGGACAGCCTGCGCCGCCAGCGGCTGCGGCTGGCCTTCGACGCCTGGACCGCGCGCATGCGCACGCCGCCGGAGATGGCCGCGGTCGTCCGCTTGTTGCAACAGCGCATGGGCAGCGAGGTGCGCGATTATTTCGCCATCGAGGCGGACGGTAGTTTCAGTTCCGACGTGATGGTGTTGTGGGCCAGAACATGAACGCCGCCCGCGGCGACGGCCGTCGCGGCGCGATGGCCTGGCTGCACCGCCATCCCTGCTGGGCCTTCGCGCTGCTGGGCTTGAGCTTTCTGGTGTTCGGCGCGGGCACGGTCAATCTGGCCCTGTTGTTGCAATTGAATTTCAAGCTGTGGCTGGACGCCGGCTGGCAGGCGGCGATGGACGGCGCGTTGCGCCAATTGCTGGAACTGCTGGCGTCCGGCTATGCCGCGATGGCGGCTTATATCGTATTCAAATGTTGCGAGCGGGCGCTGGTTGAGCGGCTGACCCGGCGCGGTCATCAAGACTGAAAAGGAAAACAGTATGAAAATCGCCATTCTGCCGGGTGACGGCATCGGTCCGGAAATCATCGCTCAGGCGCAGCGCGTGCTGGAAGTGTTGCGCAAGGACGGTCTGCCGATCGAAACCGAGCAGGCGCCCTTGGGCGGGGCCGGCTACGACGCCTTCGGCCAGCCGTATCCGGAGTTCACCCAGAAGCTGTGCCGCGAATCCGACGCGGTGCTGCTGGGCGCGGTGGGCGGCCCGGCCTACGACAAGCTGGAGCGTCCGCTGCGGCCGGAGCGCGGCCTGTTGGCCATCCGCAAGGATTTGAACCTGTTCGCCAACCTGCGCCCGGCCATCCTGTACCCGGAGCTGGCCAACGCCTCCACGCTGAAGCCGGAAGTGGTGTCCGGCCTGGACATCATGATTGTGCGGGAACTGACCGGCGACATTTACTTCGGCCAGCCGCGCGGCATCGCCGTCAACGAGCTGGGCGAGCGCGAGGCCTACAACACCATGCGCTACAGCGAGGGCGAGGTGCGCCGCATCGCCCATGTCGCCTTCGGCATCGCGATGAAGCGCAACAAGCGCTTGTGCTCGGTGGACAAGGCCAATGTGCTGGAAACCACCGAGTTCTGGAAAGAGGTGATGATAGACGTGGCCAAGGAGTATCCGCAGGTGGAGTTGTCCCATATGTACGTGGACAACGCGGCGATGCAGCTGGTGCGCAATCCCAAGCAGTTCGACGTGATGGTGACCGGCAATATCTTCGGCGACATCCTGTCGGACGAGGCTTCGATGCTGACCGGCTCCATCGGCATGTTGCCGTCGGCCTCGCTGGACGAAAACAACAAGGGCCTGTACGAGCCCTCGCACGGCTCGGCGCCGGACATCGCCGGGCAGAATCTGGCCAATCCGCTGGCCACCATCCTGTCCGCGGCGATGATGCTGCGCTACACCTTCGGCCTGGAAGACGCGGCGCAGCGGGTGGAAAACGCGGTGAAAACCGTGCTGGCGCGCGGCCTGCGCACCGCCGACATCTACGAGGCCGGCTGCGAGAAGGTCAGCTGCTCGGCGATGGGGGATGCGGTGGTGTCGGCGCTGTAAATGGCAGTGGTCCGCCCGGCTTGCGCCGGGCGAACCGTCTGTTCTGATTTGAATACAATAAAAACGAAATACCCCATTGCCTGACGCTTTATCGCGCTGCACAATGGGGTGACAACATTACAGCCGCCCGCCGCACAGCCGGGCGCGACGATTTGACAGACAGATACCAGGAGAGACCCAGTGAGAGTAGGTTTTGTTGGCTGGCGCGGCATGGTGGGTTCCGTGCTGATGCAGCGCATGCGCGAAGAGAACGATTTTGCGGCGATCGCCGAGCCGGTGTTCTTCACCACCTCCAATGTGGGCGGCAAAGCCCCCGACATCGGCCGCGACGCCCCGGCGCTGAAAGACGCGAAGAACATCGCCGAACTCAAGACCATGGACGTGATCGTCACCTGCCAGGGCGGCGATTACACCAATGAAGTCTACCCGCAGCTGCGCGCCGCCGGCTGGAACGGTTACTGGGTGGACGCGGCTTCCGCGCTGCGCATGGAAGACAATGCCATCATTATCCTGGACCCGGTCAATAAAGCGGTGATCGAGCAGGGCCTGGCGCGCGGCGTCAAGGACTACGTCGGCGGCAACTGTACCGTGTCGCTGATGCTGATGGCGCTGGGCGGCCTGTTCCAGAACGATCTGGTGGAGTGGGCCACCTCCATGACCTATCAGGCCGCCTCCGGCGCCGGCGCGCAGAATATGCGCGAACTGCTGTCCGGCATGGGCGCGATCAACGCCCAGGTGTCCGGCCTGCTGGCGGACCCGGCTTCCGCCATTCTCGATATTGACCGCAAAGTGTCGGACTTCCTGCGCGCAGACGATTTCCCCAGCCAGAATTTCGGCGTGCCGCTGGCTGGCAGCCTGATTCCGTGGATAGACAAGGATCTGGGCAACGGTCAGTCCAAGGAAGAATGGAAAGGCGGCGTGGAAACCAACAAGATCCTGGGCCGCTCCGCCAATCCGGTGCCGGTGGACGGTTTGTGCGTGCGCGTGGGCGCGATGCGCTGCCACAGCCAGGCATTGACCATCAAGCTCAAGCGCGACGTGCCGCTGGACGAGATCGAAGCCATGCTGGCGGCCGCCAATCCGTGGGCCAAGGTGGTTCCCAACACCCGCGAGGCCTCGATGGCCGAGCTGACCCCGGCGGCGGTGACCGGCACGTTGGCCACGCCGGTGGGGCGCTTGCGCAAGATGGCGATGGGCGGCGAATACCTGTCCGCCTTCACCGTGGGCGACCAACTGCTGTGGGGCGCGGCCGAACCGCTGCGCCGCATGTTGCGTATCCTGATCGAGCGCTGACAGGGTAGAATGGCGGCAGCCTGGGGTCCGCGTTGGCGGGCTCCTACTGCCGGGTCGCTCTTTAAATGCGCGGCCGAGTTGAAAAGGGCACCTAGGTGCCCTTTTTTGCGTGCGGTATTCTGTTTGCAATGATTGATTGAGAAAGTAAAACGATGTCGAACTCTATTCAGCTCGCCGTAGTCGGCGCCACCGGCCTGGTGGGCCAGGCGGTACTGGAACTGCTGGCCCAGCGCCAATTGCCCGTGGGCCGGGTCTTTGCCGTGGACACGGCGGACAAGGAAGGCGAAACCGCGGCCTATGGCAACCTGGAACTGGATGTGCATCCGATCGACGGTTTTGCCTTCGAAAACGTGGCGCTGGCCATCTTCGCCGCCGGCAGCGAACTGGCGCGCGAGTACGCGCCGCTGGCGCGCGCGGCCGGCGCGGCGGT
The DNA here is from genome assembly GCF_011602385.1 of Chromobacterium fluminis. Taxonomy (NCBI): domain Bacteria; kingdom Pseudomonadati; phylum Pseudomonadota; class Betaproteobacteria; order Neisseriales; family Chromobacteriaceae; genus Chromobacterium; species Chromobacterium fluminis. The sequence goes on from NZ_JAAOMA010000020.1 coordinate 31,269, forward strand.
GGTGGATTTCAGTTCCGCCTTCCGCGAGGACGACAGCGTGCCGCTGGTGATTCCCGCCATCAACGGCGCTGTGCTGGCGGACGCTGGCGAAGCCGCGCTCGCCTCCGTGCCCAATTGCACGGTGACGCCGCTGGCGCTGGCGCTGGCGGCGCTGCGCCCGTTGGGCTTGCAGCGCGTGTCGGTGGCCACCTATCAATCGGTGTCCGGCAGCGGCCAGGCGGCGATGGAAGAGCTGGCGGATCAGACTACGGCGCTGTTCTCTCAGCGCGAGACCGAAAGCCGGGTCTACGACAAACGCATCGCTTTCAATGTGCTGCCGCAGATCGGCGCGCTGGACGCGGACGGCGCGTCCGAGGAAGAACGCTCGGTAGAGCGCGAGCTGATGCGGCTGTTGGCGCTGCCGCAATTGCAAGTGGAAGCCACCTGCGTGAGGGTGCCGGTGTTCTTCGGCCACGCGTGGGCGGTGAATGCGGCATTCGAACATGAATTTGACATGGAGCAAGCGCGTAAGCGCCTGCTTGCGGCAGGCTTGCAAGTAGTGGCCGCTGACAAGCTGGGCGGTTATGTGACGCCGATGGAAGCTACCGGCAATGAAGCGGTGTGGGTCAGCCGCCTGCGCGGCAAGGGCCGGACGCTGAGTTTCTGGCTGGCCGCCGACAATGTGAAGGCCGGCGCGGCGCTCAATTGCGTGAATATTGCTGAAACCCTGTTAAAGCAGAATGGTTTGATCTGATTTAAGCGGTTTGGCCGAAGCCGCGCACGGCGCGGACAGAGGGCGGCATTCGCGAGAGTGCCGCCCTGTTTCATGATGGAGTCGAAAAACGCGCGCAAACGGCGTCATTATGAAATCTAGCTAAAAACAGCGGCAGGGCCTAAGATTGCAACAGTTACCGTCTGCGCCCGCTGGGCCAGCGAAAATAAAATCAAGATAAACGTGCCGGAAGGTTGACAGTGACACATCAGGCAAAAATCAGAATCGGCGTTCTGGCGGTGGCTTTGGCCTGCTCCGCCAGCGCTTGGGCAGGGCTGGGGAAAATCAACGTCAGGTCCAATCTGGGCGAGCCGTTCCGCGCCGATATCGAATTGACCGGAGTAAGGGCTGCGGAGTTGGAAAGCGCCAGGATAGGGTTGGCCGGGGTGGATACGTTTCAGGACTTGAACGTTGATTACGCCACGGTGCTCAATATGCTGCGCTTCAGCGTGGCGCCCAGTTCGCGTGGGGCGATGATACGCATCAGTTCTTCCGGACCCATCAACGATCCCTATCTGCGTTTCGTGGTGGAAGCCAAGACTTCGTCGGGACGCGCGGTGCGCGAATACACGGTGTTGTTGGATCCCAGCAACTACTCGATGGCTTCCCCGTCCGCCAATATCGTGCAGGACGTGCCCAGCTACGCCGACAATAATCTGTCCAGCCGCTATCGCGGCAACGCCGCGCCCATCGCGCGGCCGCAGCCAGGCATTCTCAAAGTGAAGTCCGGCTCCACCCTACGCGGCCTGGCCGGCAAGGTGAGGCCGCGCGGCGCCACGCTGGACCAGACCATGGCCGCGCTGGCCCAGGCCAATCCGGACGCCTTCGTCGACGGCGACGTCAGCCGCCTCAAACTGGGCGCGGTACTGAAAGTGCCGACCAGCCGCAAGATCAAATCCCTGAGCGCCGCTCAGGTGGCCAGTATTCTCGGCAGTCAGCCAGCGGCGCCGGCGGCTGAAGCGAAAGCAGGCTCCGATGTGCTGAAGCTGGTGCCCAGCGAGCCGGGCGGCGGCAAGCTGACCGACCTTGAGCAGCAGGTGGCGGCGCGCGAGCAAGCGCTGAAGAGCGCGGAGGCGCGCATCAGCGCGCTGGAAGAGCAATTGAAAGCCCTGCAGGCGGGCAAGCCCTTGCCGGCCATGACGAATTCCAGCCCTAGTTCCGCCCCAGCCGCGGCGATGGCGCAACCTGTCGCCGCCAGCGCTCCCGCGCACGCCGCCAGTGCGCCGGCCCCGGCTCCTGCGGCCAAGCCCGTTCCGGCGGAGCACAAGCCCGCGGCCAAGCCGGCGCCGCCGCCTCCGCCGCCGGAGCCGTCGTTGCTGGATAAGGTGATCGATCATTTGCCGCTAGTGGGCGGCGGCGTGGCCGGCCTGGGCCTGTTGGGCGCGCTGGGCCTGCTGCTGGCGCGCCGGCGCAAGGGCGGCAAGCCCTTGTCGCTGTCCGCCAACAATACCAGCGCCGCCTTGAGCCGCGGCGCGTCTTCCGGCATAGAGCCGCCGTCGGTGGGCGGCGGCCACTCCTTCATGAGCAACTTCACCCAGGCGGCCGGCGCCATCGACGCGGCCGAGGTTGATCCTGTAGCGGAAGCCGAGGTGTACATCGCCTACGGCCGCGATGTGCAGGCAGAGGACATCCTCAAGGACGCGCTGGCCAAAGACCCGTCGCGTCAGGAGGTGAGGCTGAAGTTGATGGAGATCTACGCGGCGCGGCCGGATGTCGCCAGCTTTGAAAAACTGGCGCGGGAAATGCATGCCACCTTCGACGGCCATGGGCCAATCTGGGCCAAGGCAGCGGCGATGGGGCGTTCCATAGACCCGACCAACTCGCTCTATCTGTCCGACGGCGAGGGCGAGGACATCGAAGCCGCGCCCGCGCCGGTATCTAGTCCGGGCGGCATCGATCTGGATAAGGAGCTGTTCGGCGAGCCGGAAGCAACGCCGCCGACTGCCGCGCCTGAGCCCGTCGCCGTGCCGGAAGCTGCCGCGCCGCAGGACGACCCGCTGGCCGCCTTGTTCGCGGAGCCCCAGGCAGAGGAGAAGGAGAAGCCGGAGGAAGCCAATCTGCTCAATTTCGATCTGGACGCGGAGCTGAAGCCGCCCGCGGCGGAGCCCAAGCCGGAGGCGGCGGCTGCGGCGCCGGCGGAAAACAATTTGTTGGACTTCGACTTCAATCTGGAGGGCATGGCGGCGGAAGCGCCGGCCGCAGCCGAGACGCCAGCTGCGCCAGCGGCCCCATCCGCGGGTTTCGAGTCTCTGTACGAAGATATGCTGGCGGAGACGCCGGCCACAGAAACGGAAGCGCCGGCGCAGGCCGAAGGCATGTCGGTGCTGGACGATCCACTGGCCACCAAGCTGGATCTGGCCAAGGTTTACCTGGACATGGGCGACCGCGACGGCGCCAAAGAAGTGTTGCAGGATTTGATCGCCGAGGCGCAGGGGCCGCTCAAGGCGGAGGCCGAGGCCTTGCTGGCAACGATCAGCGCTTGAGATAGAGGCGACGACGATGCGCGGCGGGACGGGGCAACTCCTCCCGCCGTTTGACGATCCGGCGCCATTGCGTGGTTTGAGGCGAATGGCATGAAAATGTGTGGCTTTTTTGGCCATTGCCTGGATGCAATGAGGCAAGGATGCTCGATTTATCCTCGCTAAGTGGCTGTTGTGTTGTTTCGTTGCAATAATTAAAATGTTATAAGAATCTGTTTGCGATCTGCTGCGCGGCGGTTTCGAAGAATGAGGGTGGGGAAATTCGTTCATGTCTTTCAAGACACGCATGAGTCAAATCGCGTCGCTGCTGGCCGGTCTGGGCCTGGCGGCGGCCGCTACGGCCGGTTTGGGGCCGATACGGGTATTGTCCGCCGATGGAGAGCCTTTCCTGGCGGAGATCCCCGTGGTGGACGAGGAGCCCTCGGACAATGTGCTGGTGGGCCTGGCTGACCGCAACCGCTATCCGCTGTTGTCCACTTACAGCAGTTCCGCCGGCAATCTGCAGTTTTCCATCGTCCGCAAGCCGGACGGCAATGTTCAAAAAATCCAAGTGAAGGGTGCCGCCAGTTATCCGGAGCCACTGCTGCGTTTCGCCGTGGATCTGAGTTGGCCGGCGGGTAGGTTGGTGCGCGAGTTCGAGGTGGATTATCGCCGCGATGGACCGCGGAACAAGCCCGCGCCGGCGCGGGAGGAGGGGAAGAAGCCGCTGGCCGGCGTCGATGCCTCGCCGCGCTTGGATTCGCTGGGCCTGAGCGACGCCCGACTGCGTTCGCGCTTGGGCGAGCCCTTGCTGCTGGAACTGAGCTTGCAGGGCAGCGCCTTGGAGCAGACGGAGCCGCCGCGCCTGGCGCTGTTCGCGGTTGCGGCTCAGGGCGAGCCCAGCGCTCAGCAAGTGCGCTTGGTGGCTTCCATCGTGCCCCATATCGAGAAAGTGGCCAAAGGCCGCTTTAATGTGCAACTGCGCACCGAGCAGCCGGTAAGCGAGCCGATGCTGGCCTTTCGGCTGGAAGTGGCCGCCGGCAAGCTCAAGGCGCAGAAAAACTACTCGGTATTGCTGGACCCGCATTCGGCGGCCAAGCCGGCTCCTGTCGCCAAGACGCAGGGTTTGAAAGTGTATCGGGTGCTCAAGGGCGACACGCTGTCCGGCATCGCCAGCCGCGTGCGCGGCGGCGGGGAGTCGGGCGGGGTGGCGCAGCAACTATTGCAAGGCAATCCCGAGGCCTTCATCGCCGGAGACGCCAACCGCCTGCGCGCAGGAGTGGCTCTGGAGTATCCGGCCGAGTGGCAGTTGCGTGGTCAGAGCGCCGCCCGCGCCGCGGAGCCTAAGCGATCGGCGGTTTCGCCCGAGGCCCGCGCGGCTGAGAAAAGCGTGCAGCAAGAAAGCAAGCCCCAGGCGCGCGCGCCGCAGGAGCATCAGCCTCCGGCGCAGAAGCCTCCGGAACGCAAGCCGCCGGAATCCAAACCGCAGGAGCACAAACCCGTAGAGGCCAAATCGGCGGTCAAGCCGGCCGCTCCTGCTGCGACGGCGCATCCGCTTGTCGCCAAGGATGCGTCCAAACCGGCTCCAGTGGCAGAGGTCCCGAGGCAAGCGGCCGCGCCGTCGCAGCAGGAGCGGAATTTGCAGCAGATGTTGCAGCGGCAGGATCAGGCGCTACAGCAAGCCGAACAGCGCGCCAAGGCGCTGGAACAGAAAATTCAGGATTACCAGCGTCAGCAGGCGGCGGTAAAGGCCGCCGTCCCGGCCCCGGCGGAAAGAGAGCCCGGCCCCGAGTCCGCGCCGGAACCCAAGCCGAAACCGGAACCCAAGGTGGCGGCCGTCAGTTCCATGCCGGTCGCGGCGGCGTCCGCGCCGCAGGCGGCTATGCCGGAACACGCCGAGAAGCCGCAGGCGCCCGAATCCGCCGCGCCGCACGAGCCGCCGGCGGCCAAGCCCGCGGGAGGGAATGTCCCGCCGGCTACAGTGGCGGCCAATAGCTGGACGGATGAATTGGGCGCGGTCTTGTCCGATGAGTCTATGCGTTGGAAGCTGGGCGGCGCGGCGGCGGCGCTGGGCCTGGTGGCCTTGCTGCTGGCGCGACGCAAGCGCAATAGCGGCAAGGCCGAACCCGCCGCGCCGGCCTTGAGCGGAACGGCGACGGGCGCTTCGATGCTGGGTCCGCTGACGACCTTGATGAGCTCTTTGAAGAAGGGCGACGGCATCGACCTGTCCTCGGTGGACCGGGTTGCCGAGGCCGATGTCTATCTGGCTTACGGTCGCGATGATCAGGCGCTGGAGATTCTGCGCGAAGGCCTGGCCCATGAGCCGATGCGGCAGGATTTGCGCTACAAACTGCTGGAGGTGTTGTCCACCCAGCAGGACAAGCAGATGTTCATTGCCGAGGCCACCACGGCCAAGGGCGTGTTCGGCAAGGACAGTACCTTATGGATGAGGGTGTGTGAAATCGGCCAGACCGTAGAGCCCGGCCACCCCTTGTTCGCCCAGGCCAAGCCCGAACCGGCGGCGGAAGCGCCGGCGCAGCCGCTTGCGGCCGCAGCGCCCGCCCCTGTTGCCGCACCCGCACCCGCACCCGCACCCGCGGCGCCCGTAGCGGCATCGCCTGCGCCGATAGCTGTGGCGAGCCCGGATGAGGAGAAAATGGAGCTGGCCAAGCTGTATCTGGAGATGGGCGACAAGGAAACCGCGGACGCTTTGATGAAGGAGGCCGGCCGCTGAGGCGTCCATCGCGCATTGCGAGTCACAGGGGCCGGCGCGCTTATCGCGAGCCGGCCCTTTCGTTTTACGTCGACGGCGTCTTATGCCGTGGTTGGCCGCTTTTCTCGCGTGTTCGCAGCAGACGTCATCGTTTGGTCGTGGCGCAAACCGGGCAGGATAAGGTAGAGTGAGTGCTTTATTGCTGAAACGACGCGGTGCGCCGCGTCGGTGTTTGAAGAAGGTGTGGGCATGAGGATAGCGCTCGGCATCGAGTATGACGGTCGGGCGTTTTCCGGCTGGCAGACTCAGCCGCATGGCAATACGGTTCAGGACAGATTGAATCAGGCGATCGCGCAGATCGCCGGCGTGGCCGACATCGGCACCTTGGCCGCGGGCAGGACCGACGCCGGGGTGCATGCGGCCATGCAAGTGGTGCATTTCGACTGCTTGACGCAGCGACCGCTGAATGCTTGGGTGCGCGGCGTCAACGCCTTGCTGCCGCCGGAAGTGGCGGTGGTGTGGGCGCGAGAGGTGCCGGAGGCGTTTCATGCTCGTTTTTCGGCGTTTTCCCGCAGTTACAGCTATTTTCTGCTGACTAGTCCGGTGCGGCCTTGTTTGCTGGCCGGCAAGATGGGCTGGTTTCATCAGGCCTTGGACGTTGAGGCGATGCGGGAAGCGGCCGCCCACTTGTTGGGGCGGCATGATTTTTCCAGCTTTCGAGCGTCCGAATGCCAGGCAAAGTCGCCGCTCAAGGATTTGCAGCGCTTGGACATCAGCGAGCAAGACGGCCTGATCCGCTTCGATCTGCTGGCGGACGCTTTTCTGCACCATATGGTGCGCAATATCGTCGGGGCGCTGGTCTATGTCGGCAAGGGCGCTTTGCGCGCGGAGGACATGGCGGGGCTGCTGGCGGCGCGCGACCGCACCTTCGCGCCGCCCACCTTCATGCCGGATGGTCTGTATCTGACCGGCGTGGGTTATCCGGAAACATACGATTTGCCGTCGCAGGCGGACGCCGCGCGGCTGGCCTTGTGGAGATGAGAGTGGGCGGCACGACCCGAATCAAGATTTGCGGCATTACCCGGCCGGAAGACGGCGTGGAAGCCGCACGGCTGGGCGTCGACGCCATCGGCCTGGTGTTCTACGCCAAGAGCCCGCGTCATGTGGGCATCGAGCAGGCGCGCGCTCTGATCGCGGCGCTGCCGCCCTTCGTCAGCGTGGTGGCCTTGTTCGTCAATCCGGAACCGGATTATGTGCGCGCAGTGTTGGCGGGATGCGCAATTGACATGCTGCAGTTCCACGGCGAGGAAGACGCCGCCTTCTGCCGCTCTTTCCAGCGGCCTTATTTGAAAGCGGTGCGGGTGAAGCCGGGCATGGATTTGGCCGAAATCGCCGCGCAATACCCGGATGCGCGCGCGGTGCTGACCGACGCCTTCGTTGAAGGCGCGCACGGCGGCACCGGGGCTACCTTTGACTGGAGCTTGCTGCCGGAGGCCTTGCCTCTGCCGTTGATCCTGTCCGGAGGGCTGGACGAACACAATGTGGCGGCGGCGGTGGCGCAGGTGCGCCCGGCCGCGGTCGATGTCTCCAGCGGTGTGGAGGCGTCCAAGGGAATCAAAGATGCCGCCAGAATGGCGGCGTTCATATCAGGAGTTAGACATGGATCGTTATGACTTGCCGGACGCCCAGGGCCATTTTGGCCCGCATGGCGGCGTCTATGTCGCCGAAACCTTGATGGCGGCGCTGGACGAGCTGAAAAACGAGTACGCTCGCGTCAAGGCCGACCCGTCATTCTGGGAAGAATTCCGCCATGAGCTCAAGCATTACGTCGGCCGCCCCAGCCCGGTCTACCACGCCAAGCGCTGGTCCGAGCAATTGGGCGGCGCGCAGATTTATTTGAAGCGCGAAGATCTGAACCACACCGGCGCGCATAAGATCAACAACGCCATTGGCCAGGCGCTGCTGGCGCGGCGCATGGGCAAAAAAAGAGTGATCGCCGAAACCGGCGCCGGCCAGCACGGCGTGGCTTCCGCCACCGTGGCGGCGCGTTACGGCATGGAGTGCGTGGTGTACATGGGCGCTGAGGATATCAAGCGTCAATCGCCCAATGTGTTCCGCATGAAGCTGCTGGGCGCTACCGTGGTGCCGGTGGAATCCGGCTCCAAGACGCTAAAGGACGCGCTGAACGAGGCGATGCGCGACTGGGTGACCAATGTCGACAGCACTTTCTACATCTTGGGCACCGCGGCCGGCCCGCATCCCTATCCGATGCTGGTGCGCGATTTCGTGTCGGTGATCGGCGAGGAGGCCAAGGTGCAGATGCCGGAAGTCATCGGCCGCCAGCCGGATGTGGTGGTGGCTTGCGTAGGCGGCGGCTCCAACGCCATCGGCATGTTCTATCCGTATATCGGCGTGGACGGCGTGCGCATGGTCGGCGTTGAGGCCGGCGGCCTGGGCTTGGACTCCGGCAAGCACGCGGCGCCGCTTTCCGGCGGCGCGCCCTTGGGCGTGCTGCACGGCGCCAAGAGCTATCTGATGCAGGACGAGAACGGCCAGGTGGTGGAAACCCATTCGGTGTCCGCTGGCCTGGACTATCCCGGCGTGGGGCCGGAGCACAGCTATCTGAAGGACATCGGCCGCGCCGACTACGTGGCGATCAACGACGACGAGGCTTTGCGCGCCTTCCACGATTGCTGTCACTTCGAGGGCATCATCCCGGCGCTGGAATCCAGCCACGCGCTGGCCTGGGCCGCCAAGGAAGCGCCGAAGATGGGCAAGGACCAGGTGATTCTGGTCAATCTGTCCGGCCGCGGCGACAAAGACATCAACACCGTGGCCGGCCTCGCCGGCATCACCCTGTAAGGAGGCGCTATGTCACGTATCGCCCAATGTTTTGAAGCGCTGGCCGGCGGCAAGGCGCTGATTCCCTTCATCACAGCCGGCGATCCGTCGCCGCAGTTGACCGTGCAGTTGATGCACGGCCTGGTGGAGGGCGGCGCCGACATCATCGAGCTGGGGGTGCCGTTTTCCGACCCGATGGCCGACGGCCCGGTGATCCAGCGTGCCTCCGAGCGCGCGCTGGTCCACAAGGTGGGTTTGCGCCAGGTGCTGCAAATGGTAGCGGAGTTTCGTCGCGACAACGACCATACCCCGGTGGTGCTGATGGGGTATCTGAACCCGGTGTTCGCCATGGGCTATCAGGCCTTCGCCGCCGCGGCCAAGGCCGCCGGCGTCGACGGCGTGTTGACCGTGGACAGCCCGCCGGAGGAATCCGCCGATCTGTCTGCGGCTCTGACCGCCAACGGCTTGGATCCGGTGTTCCTGATCGCGCCCACCACGCCGCCGCAACGTGTGGCGGAAATCGCCAAACTGGCGCGCGGATACGTCTATTATGTGTCTCTGAAGGGGGTGACCGGCGCCGGGCATCTGGACATTGACGACGTAGCGCGTAAAATTGCTGCCCTTAGAGAATATTTGACCGTACCGATCGGCGTCGGCTTTGGCATTCGCGACGGCGCGACCGCCAAGGCGATCTCCGCCGCCGCTGACGCGGTGGTGGTGGGCAGCCGCTTGGTGCAGGAAATTGAGGCGGCGACACCCGAAACCGCCAAAGAGCGGTTAACCCGTCTGGTGGCTGAACTGAAGGCCGCCATCCGATAGAACACTGCGGGGGCTTAGCCCCCGTTTTACTGTGCCCGCCGTTTGGCGGCGGGCCCAAGAATCAAGGAGTCAGCATGAGCTGGTTGAACAAGCTCCTGCCGCCGAAGATCAAGCGCGACAACCGCGCTGACAAACCTTCCGCGGTACCGGAGGGGCTTTGGAGCAAGTGCCCGGAATGCGAAGCCGTGTTGTATTACACTGACCTGGAGAGCAATCTGCAGGTGTGTCCCAAGTGTAATCACCATCACCCGCTGACCGCGCGCGAACGTCTGAACCTGCTGCTGGACGAAGAGGGCCGGCGCGAGCTGGGCGAAGAAGTCAAGCCGGTGGATATCCTGAAGTTCAAGGATAGTAAGAAGTATCCGGATCGCTTGACCGCAGCCAAGAGCGACACTGGCGAGGACGACGCGCTGGTTGTAATGCAGGGCAGCATCGAATCGATGCCGGTGGTGGTGGCCGCGTTTGAATTCAAATTCATCGGCGGCTCCATGGGCTCGGTGGTGGGCGAGCGCTTCGTGCGCGGCGTGCGCGCCGCGGTGGAAGCCAAGGCGCCTTTCGTTTGCGTGGCCGCTTCCGGCGGCGCGCGGATGCAGGAAGGTTTGAATTCGCTGATGCAGATGGCTAAGACCAGCGCCGCCTTGCAGTTGCTGACCGACGCCAAATTGCCGTTCATCTCGGTGTTGACCGACCCGACCATGGGCGGCGTGTCGGCTTCCTTCGCCTTCCTGGGCGACGTGGTGTTGGCCGAGCCCAAGGCCCGCATCGGCTTTGCCGGCGCGCGCGTGATCGAGCAGACCGTGCGCGAAACGCTGCCGGAAGGCTTCCAGCGCGCCGAGTTTCTGCTGAGCAAGGGAGCGGTGGACATGGTGGTGGATCGTCGCGAACTGAAGCGCAAGCTGGCGGAGTTGAGCGCTTTGCTGATGAAGGAGCCGGCTCCGGTCTGATCCGCAGCCAAGTCGTATTGAAAAGCCGCCATCTCTGGCGGCTTTTTTATTTGGCGCGGCAGGCTTGCACCGCGCGATTGAATTGCATCAGGAACTGCGGCGACTCGCGGGCGAGGAAGACTTTGCCGAAGTAGACGCCGAAGGGCAGGCTTTGCGCCAGCTCGCTGCGCAGTCGCTCCTGTACACCCATTTTGGCGATGAGCGCGTCCACCACGTAAGCGTTGCCGAGAATGGCGTCAACACGGCGGTTTAGCAGCATCTTTACTAGCTGTTCGCTATTGGGCGGGGTGGAGGTGAGTTGGTAGCCGTGTTCGCGCAGCCAGTCGTCCATATTGGAGCCGTTGAAGGCGGCGGTGCGGCCCTGGCGCTTGAAATCGCTGCTGGTGGGCGTCTGCGGGTTGTCCTTTAGCAGGTACCAGCGTCGCTCATAAGGCAGGATGGGGGCGGAGAGCACCGCGTAGCCGTCGCGTTCCGCCGATGGCGTGGCGGTGAAGAAGGCATCGGCTTGTTGGTGCTGTACCTGCCATTGCGCGCGCGGCCACGGCAGGAAGGAGATGGAGTAGGGGCGTTGTAGGTGCTTGAGCGCGCACTGAACGACTTGCACCGCCAAGCCGTCGGCGTCGCCGTTCTCTTTGCGGAAGGACAACGGAGCTTGCTGATGAGTGTTGAGCCGAATAGGCGGTTCGGCGGCGGCGGCTCCGGCTAGCAGCAGGCCGGCTAGCAGAGCGCGACGGATGGGCGACGGGCATGAGCTGCGGCGGGAAGAATGGCCCGGGATCCTGCTTAAAAAACAGGCGGCAGTCATTTGTTTTTTGCAATCATGGAGTTGCCGGTTTTATCCACATGCTGTCACCAGATTTGCTCATTGGCAAGGTGGGAAAGTTCCCGGATTTTGCCTTTTTTATAAGCGTAAGAGGCAAGTGGCTAATTGCAAAAGTTTTTTTGGCGTCCGCTTGGGGTTATCCACAAAGTTATCCGGTGATTGCTGTGGAAAACCCCGGCCGCCGTCGCCGTTATTCCGCCTGTTCCAGCTCCTCCAGTTCGGTCTGAACTTCCAGCCAAGCTTCCTCCGCTTCGGCCAGACGGGTCGCCACTTCGCCCTGGCGGCGCACTGCGTCGGCCAGTTTTTGCCGGTTGGCGTCCTCGTAGGCGTCCGCGGAGGCCATGAAGCCGTCCAGTTCGGCTTTTGCCGCGCTAAGTTGGTCCAGTTCCTTTTCCAGCTTGTTCAACTTGTTCTGCAGCGGTTTGCGCAGCTGGGATAGCCGTTGCCGCGCTTCCGCTTCCTGGCGTTTCTGTTCCTTGCGGTTCTGGCCCTGCGCGTCTCCGGAGGAGGGCTTCCCGGCGTCGGCCAGCAGGGTCAGCCGCCATTGGCGGTAATCTTCGAGGTCGCCGTCGAAGGGCTGCACCTTGCCGTGGCTGACCAGCCAGAAAATATCGGTGGTGGCTTCCAGCAGGCTGCGGTCGTGGGACACCACGATCAGCGCGCCGCTGAAGTCCTGCAGCGCCATGGTCAGCACATGGCGCATTTCCAGGTCAAGGTGGTTGGTGGGTTCGTCCAGCAGCAGCAAATTGGGTTTTTGCCAGACTATCATCGCCAGAGCCAGCCGCGCTTTCTCGCCGCCGGACATCGGGCCCACCGGATCGGTGGCGGCGTCGCCGCGGAAGTTGAAGCCGCCAAGGAAGCTGCGCAGTTCCAGTTCACGCGTGGTGGGCGCCAGCCTTTGCATGTGTTGCAGCGGCGTTTCGTCTTCGCGCAGGGTCTCCAGCGTGTGCTGGGCGAAGTAGCCTATCTTCAGCGTTTGGGCGTTGACGATCTCGCCGCGCAGCGGGGCGAGGTCGCCGGACAAGAGTTTGACCAAGGTGGATTTGCCGGCGCCGTTGACGCCGAGCAGGCCGATGCGCGCGCCGGCCTCCACCGATAGATTCAGTCCGCTAAGAATGGCGGCGGAGCCGTAGCCGACGTCGGCCTGTTCCAGCTTCAGCAGCGGATTGGGCAGGTTGTCCGGGCTGTCGAAGTGGAAGTCGAACGGCGAGGCCACGTGTGCCGGCGCGATGCGCTCCAGCTTTTCCAGCGCCTTGACCCGGCTTTGCGCCTGGCGCGCCTTGGACGCCTTGGCCTTGAAGCGGTTGACGAAGGACTCCAGGTGGGCGATCTGGCGCTGCTGCTTTTCGTACTCGCCTTGCTGGCGCGCCAGTTTTTCCGCGCGCATCACTTCGAACTGGCTGTAGTTGCCGGTGTACAGCGTCAAATCCTGGTTGGCGACTTCAACGATGTGGTCGCAGACGCTGTCTAGGAAATCGCGATCGTGGGAAATCATCAGCAGGGTGCCTGGATAGCCTTGCAGCCAGTCCTCCAGCCACAGTACGGTTTCCAGGTCCAGGTGGTTGGTGGGTTCGTCCAAAAGCAGCAGGTCGGAGCGGCACATCAGCGCCTGGGCCAGGTTGAGGCGCATGCGCCAGCCGCCGGAGAAGCTGGCCACCGGTCGTTGCTGGGCGTCGATGTCGAAGCCCAGGCCGGTCAGCAGCTTGCCGGCACGCGCCGGCGCGGCGTAGGCGTCGATGCGCGCCAATTCGCCGTGCAGATGGCCGATGGCGTTGCCGTCGTGCCGCTCTTCGGCGTCTTGCAGCCCCTGTTCCAGCTGGCGCAGCTCATGGTCGCCGTCCAGCACGTAGTCCAGAGCCGAGCGTTCCAGCGCCGGCGTTTCCTGCGCCACATGGGCGATGGTCCAGTGGGGTGGCAGCAGCGCGTCGCCGCTGTCGGCGTGTAGTTCGCCCATCAGGAGCGCGAACAGGCTGGACTTGCCGGCGCCGTTGGCGCCGGTGAGGCCGGTCTTGTAGCCGGGGTTGAGGGTCAGGTTGGCGCCTAGCAGCAATTCTTTCAGGCCGCGGCGCAGGTTGAGGTTCTTGAGTTGAATCATAGGAGTCCGAAGCCGCGCCGGCGTTTGCGGCCGGCGCGGCGCATGGGGGTGGGTCAGGCCGGGGGCAGTGCGCTGAGATCCCAGCGCGGTTTGATCGAGTAGCTGCCGGGGGCTTGGGCGTGTTTCAGCCGCATCGCGCCGGCGAAGGCGATCATCGCGCCGTTGTCAGTGCACAGCGCCAGCGGCGGATAGAACACGTCGAAGCGGCGGCGGCGTGCGGCTTCGTCCAGTGCGGCGCGCAGTTGCTTGTTGGCGCCGACGCCGCCGGCCACCACGAGCCGTTTCATGCCGCATTGCTTGAGCGCGGCCAGCGATTTCTTGGTCAGCACTTCGACGATGGCTTCCTGGAAGGCGCGGCAGATGTCTTTGCGCGTCTGTTCGTCAATGTGGCCGTCGGCGTCCGCCACTTGTTTGCTCAGCGTCAGCACTGCGGTTTTCAGGCCGGAGAAGCTCATGTCGAGGTCGCCGGAATTCAGCATCGGCCGCGGCAGGGTAAAGCGGGCCGGATCGCCTTCCTCCGCCAGCTGCGACAGCAGAGGGCCGCCGGGGTAGGGCAGGCCCAGCAATTTGGCGGTTTTGTCGAAGGCTTCGCCGGCGGCGTCGTCCAGGGTTTCGCCCAGGATTTGATAGTCGCCGACGCCGCGTACAGCCATCAGCTGCGTGTGGCCGCCGGAAACCAGCAAGGCCAGGAAGGGGAACGCCGGTTTGGGCTCGGCCAGCAGCGGCGACAACAAGTGGCCCTCCAGGTGGTGGACCCCCAGCACCGGGATGTTCAGGCCAAAGGCCAGCGCGTTGGCCACGCTGGCGCCTACCAGCAGCGCGCCGCCGAGGCCGGGGCCCTGGGTGTAGGCGATGGCGTCGAGGTCGGCCAGCGTTTTTCCGGCTTCGGCCAGGCAGGCTTCGGTCAGCGGGATAGCGCGGCGGATGTGGTCGCGGCTGGCCAGCTCAGGCACCACGCCGCCGTATTGGGCGTGCATGGCCATCTGAGTGTGCAGTTGGTGGGCCAGCAGGCCGCCGTCTGTGTCGTACAACGCGACTCCGGTTTCGTCGCAGGAGGATTCAATACCTAGTACCAGCATGTTTGGGCGCAGCTCGGATATAGCGGGACAATCTTTCTATTTTACCGGTGAATCTTTGTTCCCCCAAATCCGGATGTTAGGCTAGGCCGTTTCGGAATTCCTACTATGAGGAGAGGCGGGGATGAAAGCCAGGTTGAAGTGGGTGGACGGCGTGTGTTTTCTGGGCGAAAGCGGCAGCGGTCACGCGGTGGTGATGGACGGCGCGCCGGAGGGCGGCGGCAGGAATCTGGGGCCGCGGCCCATGGAGCTGCTGCTCTTGGGTACCGCCGGCTGCACCAGTTACGACGTGATCACTATTTTGAAGAAGTCGCGGCAGCAAGTCAGCGATTGCTGGGTGGAGATCGAGGCCGGACGCGCGGAGGAGGAGCCCAAGGTGTTCACCCGCATTCATTTTCACTTTGTGGTGACCGGGCGCGATCTGAAGGCGGAGACGGTGGAGCGAGCGATCAAGCTGTCGGCGGAGAAGTACTGTTCCGCCTCCATCATGCTGGGCAAGACCGCCGAGATCAGCCACGATTTCGAATTGCGCGACGCCTGAGGACGCCGCCGACGGCGGGCGGGCCGGCCAACAGGTCCGCCGCCAGGCTCAGCGCCGCATCATGGTCCGGACGGTGGCGCAGCGGATAGCCCCAGAACTTTTCGAAGCGCGGCGCGAATTCGTCAAGATAGCGCTGTTGGTCGGCTTGCGGGGCGATCACGATGGTGCCGCGTATCAATTGGCGAATCTGCAGCCGGTTGTCCTTGACCCACAGCGCCGCCATTTTACGGATGATGCGCGCGTGAAGATCCAGCTCGGTTGGCGCCGGTTCCTTGGCGATGAACACAAAGGGGCGTTGCTGGAGCAGCAACTGGTCCAGGGTGGCGAAGATGTCGGTGGGCTGCTGCCCATCCGGGCGGCGGCGATCCAGCCAGACGATGGGGAAGTCTTGAGCGTGGAATTGCATGGCTTTTTTGTAAATGATAATCAATATCATTGTATCGTCAAAAACCCGATCTGTCATCCCGATGGCGGTCGCGGAGCGGTCTTGAGATTCGCTCCGGCGGTCCCCACCTTTCCTAAGGCCGGCCGTGGGCGCAAGGCTTGGGTTGCCGGGCGTAAGCCGATACAATAGGCGGTTTTGCGCGGCCGCCGACTCCGGGGCCGCCATCGACGAAAAAGGCGTAGGGATGACTACCATCGTGGCGGTAAGAAAGGGCGATCAGATCGCGATCGCCGCCGACAGCCAGACCACTTTTGGCGACGACCAGAAGCTGTTGGCCGGCTATGATTGTTTCCACAACAAGATTTTCCAGCATGGGGACAGCTATTTGGCCATCTCCGGCTCGGCCGCCCACGATCTGGTGTTGCAAGGCGCGCTGAAGGAGTTGAAGAAAAAGGACCTGAGCAGCCGCCAGGGTATTTTCGAGACCTTCCGCAAATTGCATCCCAAGCTGAAGGATGGTTTCTACCTGCGTCCTGAAGAGGACGAGGAGGATCCGTACGAATCCAGCCAGATGATGGTGGTGATCGCCAACCGTCACGGGATTTTCGGGGTTTATCCGATGCGCGAGATTTACGAGTTCTCCCGCATCTGGGCGATAGGCTCCGGCCGCAAGTTCGCGATGGGCGCGATGTACGCGGTGTATGACCAAGCGCTGAGCGCGCGCGAAATCGCCGAAATCGGCGTGCGCGCAGGTTGCGAATTCGACGTCAGTTCTTCAATGCCGATGACGGTCTATACCGTAGAACTGGCGGCGGGCAAGGAAAAGAAAGACACAGCATGAGCACACAAGACAGATTGCAACGATTTTTGTTTGACGGCGCGCCGGTGCGCGGCGCGCTGGTGAGATTGGACGGCGCCTGGCAGCAGGTGTTGGCTCGCCGCAGCTACCCGCCTGCCTTGAAGAAGATTGTCGGTGAAATGATGGCGGCGGCCGAGCTAATGGCCGCCAACCTCAAGTTTGACGGAGCGCTGATTCTGCAGCTTCACGGCGCCGGCGCCCTGAAACTGGCGGTGGTGGAGTGCAACAACGATCGCACCATTCGCGCCACCGCAAAGTGGGACGAAAGCATTTCCGACGACGCGTCCATCCAGTCCTTGCTGGGCGCTCACGGACGCTTCGTAGTGACCTTGGAGCCGCGCGTGGACAAGGCGCAAACCTGGCAGGGCATCGTGGCGCTGGAGGGCGACAGCATTGGCGAGATGCTGGAGAACTACATGCTTCGTTCCGAGCAGCTGGAAACCCGACTGATCCTGGCCTCTAGCGAGGAAACCGCCGCTGGCATGCTGTTGCAGAGGCTGCCGGAAGGCCATGGGGATCAGGAAGGCTGGGAGCGCATTCAGATGCTGGGCGCCACCCTGAGGGCGGATGAGTTGCTGGGCTTGCCGGCCGAGGATGTCCTGCATCGTCTGTTCCACGAGGAAACGGTGCGCGTATTTGATCAGGAAACGGTGAGTTTCGCCTGCAATTGCAGCCGCGAGCGCGTCGGCGACATGTTGAAGATGCTGGGCGGCCAGGAAGTGGGCGAGGTGTTGCTGGAGCAAGGCAGCGTGGAAATCGTCTGCGATTACTGCAACCAGCATTACGTCTACGACGAAGACGATGCCAACGGGTTGTTCGATTACGATGTGATCGCCGCGGCGCGCGAGGCCAGGCATTGATGCATTTCTGTTAGTTTGGCAACAAACTTTCCATAAGCCGCTTATGCGGCTTTTTTTACGCTCTTTTTTGGGTGAAAAATAGGGTAAAAATACCAATGTTGTAATTATGGTTTAAATTGCTGGTTTTATTTTAAACTGAATTTTCATGACGATGGCTATTCTATATGATTTGAAATTCGCATATGATTATTGATGCGACATTTTCAATGTCTTGGATAGCGTCATGATAAAAACAGCTTCGCTCAGCGGCGTGCGCGCACTGAGTCTTTCCGTGATGGCCGCCGCCTTATTGGTCGGTTGCGTCAGCGATTCCGAAAAAACGGCGCTCAGTCAGCCGGCGCCGCAGGCCAATCTGCCGCAGGCCGGCCATTCTTCGCACTCTCCGGCTTTGTCGGAGAAACCGTCCTATCCGCACGGCCTGCCGCCCGGCGCGCCGGCCGACGGCGCCGGCCCCGGTGCCAAGCCGCAAGGGCCGATGCAGCAGACCGGCGCGCGTCGCGCCAAGGAGGCCGCGGCCGCGCCGCAGTACGCCGACTGCGACGAAGCCAAGCTGGGACAATTGTCCGGCGCGGCCTTGGCGCGCTATGTCGCCAGCGTGCAGGGCACTTGCATGAACCGCCTGTTCCAGGCGGACGCTTTCAGCTACCGGGTGGTATCGCCGGCGAATATGCGTGAAGTGGCGGCCGAGGCCCGCGCCCGCGCGCAAGGCTGGGACGGCAAGAGCGCCAACGGCCTGTGGCCGCTGGCGGTGTTTTTGAAAGCCGGCTATTTCACCCAGTACAGCCACGCCGCGGAAGTGGGCGATTACGGCCGCCCGGTGGACGAGCCGGTGATGCAGGCGGTGAGCGCGCTGGCGGAAAACCCGGCGCTGTGGGGCGAGCCGGTGCGCGACGGCAGCGGCGATCACGACGCTTGGTATCTGGCGACCGATCTGCGTCAGTCCGTGGCGGAAACCATGATCCTGGCGGATTCGGTGCGCAAGCCGGAGCACGCCTTGCCGCTGCTGCAGCGTTTCTTCGGCCGTTACAACGCCGCGGCGAAGAACAACTGGGCGCGCATCGCGCTGCATCCGATGCAGACCACCCTGTTCAATATGCATTACACCGAGGGCTTCGCCGCCAAGGCGGGCGCCGGGCAACTGGATGCGCTGGCGACCAGCCTGGCAGGACTGACCCGCGCCGGCCAGGCGGCTTTCGCCGATGAGCAGATGTATCTGAACACCGTGCGCGAAACCGGCCGTTTCATGCAATACCCGCGCACCGCCAAGCTGGCGGAAGACGCGGTGGCCGGCTTGCTGGGCGGCGAGAAGTTCGGCGCTTCGTGGGCGGAAGCGGTGTACGCGCTGAAGAAACTGGGCAAAGTGCCGTGCGAGCGCTACGGCATTTGCCAGGCGGAACAGGAACTGAAAACCCATTTATTCCCGCATAGCTGGAGTTTCGACAACGGCAATCTGGTGTTCGAAACCTCGCTGGCGCTGGCCGAAGTGGAGCCGCTCTACTACGCGATGAAGCAGGTGCAGGCGCAACTGGGCCGGGTCAGCGGCATCAGCCAGCCGGTTAGCGGCGACACCAACGCCAAATTGCGCATGGTGATCTACGGCAGCAAGACCGCCTACCAGCGCTTCCAGGGCCTGCTCAATGAATTGTCCACCGACAACGGCGGCATTTACATCGAAAAGGACGGCACCTTCTACACCTTCCAGCGCGAAGTGCCGCGCGAGAGCTATCTGAGCCTGGAAGAGTTGGTGCGCCACGAGTACGTGCACTATCTGTCCGGCCGCTTCATCCAGCCGGGCATGTGGGGCAGCTCGGACTTCTACCGCGACGACCACCGCATGGCCTGGTACGACGAGGGCTTCGCCGAATTCATGGCCTGGAGCACGTCGCGCGACGGCATCAAGGTGCGCGGCCACGTGGTGGACGTGGTGGCCAACGGCTGGCCGCAAAGCTATCTGGAACCGTCCCGCATCATGCGTTCCAGCTATAGCGACGGTTGGGACTTCTACAGTCATTCCGCCTTGTGGTTCTACTATCTGAACCAGCAACAGCCGGGCCGCATTGCCGAGATCCTGGCCGCGCTGCGCGCCGACGACGTCAAGCGCTTCGACGCCCTGGTGGCGGAAATGGGGCGCGACGCCGGCCTGGTTCAGGGCTTCCACGACTATGTGGGCCGCCAGGTGGAGGCGCAGCGCGCCGGCCAGTTGGGCAACACCTCAACCGAGCGGGGCGTGGATTGGCTGAAGCAGGCGCAATGGCAGGCCGGCGACGTCGGCGCGATCGAGGGCGCGATGCGCCGCTATCTGCCGGTGACGTGCCGAGTGTGGGCTGACGGCGAGCGCAGCGCTCTGCGCCGCTTCGAATGCGACGGCGCTTTGCCGCTGCGTTCCGGCACCGCCACCATGGCGCGCCAGGAGCTGGACAAGACGCTGGATTCCGCGCTGCAGAACCTGCTGCGCGGCAGCGGCATCAACAATATGATGGCGCTCAACTGCGCGGCCACCGACTACGACTTCAAGGCCAAGCGCGCCGCGCTGCGCTGCGAAGGTCCGTTGGGTCCGGCCATGTCGCAGCCGTCGCAGCCGGGCGGAGGCGACGCCCAGCTGGGTTTGGCCAAGCTCAGCTATTCCAGCCCTGTGCGCTGCCTGCGTGGCCAGTTGCAAGGCGTGGGCGAGCCGGACGGCTATAGCCTGGTAAGCGGCCCCAAGCTCGGCCGCGCCATCATGGCCGACCACGGTGCCTTCAACTACCGCCGCGACCAGGACCAGCCGGGCGTGGCAGACCAGATCACCGTGCGCGTGCGCAAGGGCGCGCAAACGCGGGATGTGGTGGTGCAATTGCTGGCGACGCCGGTGAATATGTCGGACGAGGCGTGCTGGGCCCGCGCCGGTTGAGGCGTGTCTGAGGCATGAATGAAAAGAGCCGGGAGATTCCCGGCTCTTTTTGTGTTAGAGCGCTTGAACCTGGCCCAGATCCGGCCGTTCCAGCCAAGCCATGAAGGCGTCGCCCAGCCGTTGGCTCTCGGCGGTGGCCTGGCGCCAGACCTGCTGGCGCTGAGCGTCCCGGCCCAGGTAGCGGTGAAAATCCTGGCGGTCCGGCAGCTTGCCGCCGGGCAGGCGCGCCAGGTAGTCGCGCGACGGCGCGATCAGCACGGTGTTGGCGTGGTGGGCTGGGTCGGGCCTGCGCCAGGGCAGGAATTTATCGAACCAGCCGGGCACGATGCGCTCGGTGAAGTGAGGATACAGCACGATGTCGTCGCCCTGGGCGAAGGGGAAGTCCAGGTGGTAGTCGGTCAGGCCGCCGTCTCGATAAGTGGCCGCCGGGGCGCCTGGCAGCTGCACGCCGCTGAGCACGCCGGGAATGGCGATGGTGCCCATCAGCGCGGTGTCCAGATTGTCCGGCCCCAAGGGCTGGCACAGCGTGGGGATGCCGTCCTCGGGCTTGAAGCGCAAGGCGCTGCGGGGATCATGGCAGATTACCCGGCTGAAAGCGTGGCGCAGCAGGCCGCGCGACACGGCGTTGAGCGCGGCGCTCAGCGCCAGGCCGCCCAGCAGCGCGGCGCGCGCCTCGCTGGCGAGCAGGCCGTGGGAACGCACCAACAACAGACTAAGCTGATAGTGCGGATGGTCTATCAGCGCGCCACGCGCCGCCGGCGCTAGTATCTCGTCCAGCATCAGGCGGGTCTGGCGGGTGATGTCGGCCACGCTGGAGTCCGCCGCGTAGGTTTCAGCGGTGTAGCGCTCCGCCAGCCGGGCCAGCGCCTGGCGCGGTTCGGCCTGCATCGCGCAAGCGAAGCGCCAGCCGCCGATGGAGGCGCCAACCAGTTCGCGCCGGCGCGGGTTGCCGTTCAGCCATTCGAACACCGCCTGATCCAGGCCGGTGATGCCTATCGCCTTGGGGCCGCCGGCGGCGCCGGGCAGAATGGCCACGCTGGCGGCGGGCAGGCCCTGGCGCGCCAGCAGCTTGCGGGCGTGCGCGCCGGCCTTGATCACGAGGGGCTGGTAGGGAATATGGATGGCGGACATGGTGTCTTATTCTGGACTGGGGTTGGCCAGCGTGGGGCGGTTTTTGGTATCCTGCTGGGTTTCGATATTCATTCGCATCAGGCGGCGGTGCCGCCTTCAGGAGCACAGTCATGATACCCGTAAGCCAACTGGCCGACTATCTGCGCGAGCAGAGCCTGGAACTGGATCGCACCGAGCTGCAGATCGCGGTGTTGACCCTGTCCGCGGTATTGAGCGCGGACAAGCCGGCGGCGCGCCAGGACTTGTACCGCTATCGGGTGCCCAAATTGAGCGAGGACGGCAGTTGCTCCTTGTTTGAAGAACTGGCCGACGAACCTTACGATCTGGCGCCGTTGTTCGGCGGCGAAAGCCCGGAAGCCACGGCGGCCTTGCGCAATCTGCACGCGCTGGTGGAGTCGGTAAACCACAAGGTGGGCGCGGACTGGCTGGGCGTGTACCGCAAGTTAGGCAAGGGCCAGCAGGCCAAGTTGGTTAAGCTGGCCTACCAGGGCGTGCCCAGCCGCGCCGAGTTTCCTTTGACCGAGGCCTTCGCCGAGTACAGCAACAACAGCCGGGTGGGACTGACCGGCTGGGCGGTGTTGATTGAGGACGTCAAGGCTTGGCGTGCCGAGGGCGGCGGTTATTACGAGTGCGATCCCAAAGTCATGAGCGAGGTCTGCCTGCCGGTGCTGGGCCGGGACGACAATGTGCTGGGCATTCTGGACGCCGAGGCCTCCAGCGCCGGCTTTTTCACGCCGGAACGGCTGGTGTGGCTGGCCGCGCTGGCCATCGTGTTGGCCGAGCCCTTCGCCGCTTTGCCGCTGGCGCTTGAAAATCCGGAAGCCGACCACAGTTAATAAAGATTATCGCGCGCGGATTCAGGTGCGCTTATCAGGTTTAGCGGAGAAATAATGTCATTGCCTGCTGTCGAGCTCAGCGCGGATGAGCCGAGGATGGAATACGTCGCCAGTTGCAAGCTGCCCACCCCTTGGGGTGAGTTCACCATGCATGGTTTTGAAGAAGTGGGAGGCCGCGAGCACATCGCGTTGACCCTGGGCACGATAGACGACGGCGAGCCGGTGCTGTCGCGGCTGCATTCGGAATGCCTGACCGGCGACGCGCTGTTTTCGCTGCGCTGCGACTGCGGCTTCCAATTGGAGGCGGCCTTGTCCGCCATTGCCGCCGAAGGTCGCGGCGCCTTGCTGTACCTGCGCCAGGAAGGCCGCGGCATTGGTCTGATCAACAAGATCCGCGCTTATCAGCTGCAGGACGGTGGCGCCGACACGGTGGAAGCCAACGAGCGGCTGGGCTTCCCCGCCGACATGCGTGATTTCCGCATTGCCCGTTACATGCTGGAACAGCTGGGCGTATCGCGGGTGCGGGTGATGACCAATAATCCCCGCAAGATCGAAACCCTGCGCACCGCCGGCATCGATGTGGTGGAGCGGGTGCCGCTGGAGGTGGGGCGCAATCCCCACAACGACCGCTATCTGGACACCAAGGCCAGCAAGCTGGGCCATATGTTGTTTAAGTGAATGGCCGCGTCAAAGCGGCGCAAGCAGGATGTGAACGAACGGGAGCCGAGGGCTCCCGTTTTTCATGTCAGCGCCGCAGTCAGTTCCGGCCAGCGGGCGGCTAGTTCGTCCACCTCCAGCGCGGCGGGGAAGGGCAGTCGCCGGCGCGTGGCGGCGATCTCGTAGTCAATGCCGTGGCAGTCGGCGCCCAGTAGCCGGACGCCGGCGGGCAGGGTGGTGTTTTGTTCCAGCAGCTCCGCTTCTTGCTCCGGCTCCAGCATCGGGCCGTCAAGCCACTGCTCGGCCTCCAGCCAGCCCATGCGGCCGAAGCCTTCTATATAGCGAAACCGTTGCGGCTTCAGCCGGTAGAAGGTGAAATCCAGCTGCAGCCAGTCTTCGGCCTCCGGCTGGTAGCGCAGGTGGCGCGCCAGCTCCAGCGGGGTGGGTTGGAAGGCTTCCATATCGCCCAGCAGGGTCAGGCGCGTGCCGCTTTGGCTGGACGCCGCCGCCGGGTCCAGCAGCGCCATGCTGCAGCGCGGGTCGGCCCGCAGGTTCTTGCAGTGTTCGGCCAGCGCGCTGAGGCAGAGCGTGGGCCGGTGGCGGGCGTCGGGCACGCAGGGTATCGGTGTGGCGTAGGGGTAGCCGGCCAGCTGAGTGCTGTGAGTGGCCAGGCTGGCGTGGGCGCAGCGGTGAAGTAGGTGGATGGCGGCGGCGGGCGGGATTTTCATGTTGGGTTCTCGGCGCGAAGTGGGCTCATCTTAGCCGGCGACGGGGCTAGGCGCAAAAAAGCCCCGGCGGACCGGGGCTCAAGGAGAGAGGGCGTTGAGATTAGAACCCTGGAGTCCTGGCGATGAAGGCGTTCAGGTTGGCGATGTTCAAGCTGCCCCAGCCGGTGGTGTAGTCCCAGCCCTTGGCGGCGCTGTAAGCGCCGTTGCTGCCGCTGGTGACGTCGTGATACAGCGAGGGGTTGGCCTTGAAGTATTTGTAAATCGACGGCGCCGGCGAGTGGATGTTGTTGCCGTTGGCCGCTTCGATCCGCGCCCAGAAGCCGGTGAACAGCGGCGCCGCCAGGCTGGTGCCGCCGATCTGCGAGGTGCTGCCGTTGACCAGCACCAGCGCGCCGCTATTGGGGTCGGCGTCGAAGGAGACGTCGGGCACGCCGCGCTTGGTTTTGGAAATGGTCAGCACGCCGGCGCTGCTCTGCCAAGCAGGGGCGCTCTCGGTATAGCTGGGGCCGCCGCCGCCGCCGTTCCAGGTGCTCTCCGACAGATAGCCGGTCTTGCCGCTGGTGGACAAGGTGGTGCCTCCCACCGCGATCACGTAGGGCGATACCGCCGGGTAGCTCTGGCGCGCGGTGCGGCCGCCGCACTCGTAGGAGCCGGAGTCGCCGGTGGATACCGAGAAGGTCTGGCCCTGGGCTACCGCCGCCTGGAAAATCTGGTCGGCGCTGGCGGTCATGCCGTCGCTTTGGGCGCTGGTTTCGCATTCGCCCAGCGACACGTTGATCACCTTGGCCGTGCCGTCGCTGACCGCGGCGTTGAAGGCGGCGGTAATATCGGCGTTGGTCATCGACGGCGCCACGTAGAAGTTCATCTGTTGAACCGCGCCGCCGGCGGCGGCAAGGATGTCCTGGCTGTCCAGGTTCCATTCCTCTGTGCCGGAGGTGTCGCTGGTGGGCGTGCCGCTGTTGATCACCGAGGTGGCCACCGCGCCGTAGCCGGCGCTGCTGGCGAAGTCCTGCAGATCGCTCAGCGTCTGGCTCAGGTCGCCCTCTGCGATGATGCCGACGGTGGTGTTGCCGGCCGGCGGCAGGCTGTTCGCGTTGTAGATGGACGGGAAGTCAGTGGGAGAGTGGCCGCTGACGCTGGCGGTCTTGAAGGCCTGCGGCGTTGGGTGGCGCAAGGCGGTGTGGAACTGGTGGACGTTTTGCAGGCCGTGCACCGCCAGAACGATGTCGGCCAACTGGCTGGGCACCTGAGCGTTGGCGACATTGGCGAAGGCCTGACGGCCGTTGATGTCGTAGCGGTGCAGCGTGGTCTGGAAGCCTGCCTTGACGGTGGCGGCGCTGCCGTCGGCCGTGATCAGCAGGCGGTTGGGCGCCACCTTGATGGTGCGGAAACCGCTGGCCTGCAAATGCTTGACCACGGTTTGTGCTTGCGCCTCGGTGGGCGAGAAGCGGCGCAGGAACTCGGCCTTGCTCAGGTAGCGCTTGCTGCGGCCTTGCAGGATGTCCTGAGTGAGCGCGTCCAGCTGCGCTTTGTCGCGTACTTTCAAGGCCACGGCGATGTGCACGCTCTGGCCGGCGGCGACTTCGCCGCTATCCTGCGCTTGCGGGATCAGCGTTTGCACAGGATGAGCCAGGGTGTTGGTGGACTGCCAGTTGAGGGTTGTTGCTTGCGCCGCGATGCTGAAGACGGCGGCGGACACCAGTGCGGCCGTGTATTGCTTGGCAAACATTCACTTCTCCTCTGAAGAAGTACCGCGCGGGCCTGCTCTTGGGCAAGGCCCTTGGACCAGGCTTGTAGTCGCTCGACGGCGCGCCTTTGATCCAGATTGGTTGCCCTTGGTGCGGAAGGGCTGCTCCCGATGGGGAACGCTGAATGTGTAATCCCAAACCTCAAGTGATGACAAGTAAATTATTGATCAGCGTCAAATCTGTATGCAAAACGCAAAAATATGAGGCATGCGATGTGTTTGTTTAATGGCTTCCATGGATATGTCTGATGGGTGAGGCTAAACAGGAGAGGGGTGGTTGAGGCTGCGATTTTACTCATGCGGCGCATGAGTTTTTGCTGAGCTAGCCAACGTGCGGACTGGTGACGCGTTGTGGGCGCTGACGGGGGTTTAGAACCTGTTCAAAGTCTGCTGCGCTTCGTGAGGCGCCGCATGGTGAGTGGGCCTCCGGAATGCTTATATAGCACTTGTAAACTTCGCTTCCTCTGCCGTTTTCGCCTTGTCTCGCTCTTGTTCACGAGACTTTGAGAGCAGGCTTTTACAACCGCAAGGCCGTCAGCAAGGCGTTCTCCAGCGCCAGTACGGTCTTGTCGTCGTTGAGGCCGGGGCCGGAGATCAGGAAGGAGTCTTCTGCGCGGCTGCCCAGGGTCATGATCTTGGCGGATTGCACATTCATCCGGTAGTCGGACAGCACTTTGGCGATGCGAGCCAGCAGGCCGGGGCGGTCGCCGGCGACGATGGACAGCACGTAGAAGCTGGCTTTGTCGTCCGGGCGAATCAGAATCTGCGGCGTGATGGGGAAGTGTTTGAGGTGGCGGCTGATGCGGCCGGAGGCGGGCAGGTTCAGCTCGCCCTCTTGGCGCAGACATTCGGCCAGTTCGAACTCGATGAAATTGATCATGTCGCGATAATCGCCGTCATGATGCTCGGGCACGAAGACGTGGAAGGTGTCCAGCGCGTAGCCGTGGCGGGTGGTGTAGACCTTGGCGTCGGCGATGCTGTAGTGGGTGCGACCGAAAAAAGCGCAGGCGCGGGCGAACAGTTCCGGGCGGTCCCGGGTGTAGATCAGCACCTGGATGCCTTCGTGGTCGTCGGACAGCCGGGCGCGCACCAGCGGCCCGTCGGCATGGACGAAGCGGTTGAGCAGGCGCGCGTGCCAAGCGATCTCCTTGGCTTCGTGGCGCAGGAAGTAGACGGTGTCCAGTTCCTGCCACAGCGCGGCTTCCACGCCGCTCGGCACCGCGTGCAGGCGCAGCAGCGCCTGGGCTTGGTGTTTGCGCTCCTCAAGCTCCGAGGCGACGTCCAATTGGCCGCCGCGCACCAGTTGGCGCATCGCCGCGTGATAAAGGTCTTCCAGCAGTTTGGCTTTCCACGCGTTCCAGACTTTGGGGCTGGTGCCGCGGATATCGGCCACGGTCAGCAGGTAGAGCGCGGTCAGCCGGCGCGGCGTGCCGGCCAGTTCGGCGAAGCGGCGCACGGTTTCCGGGTCGTAAATGTCTTGCTTTTGCGCCACGCTGGACATGGTCAGGTGCTGGCCCACCAGCCAGACCACTAGCTCGCCGTCCTCGGCCGACAAGCCGTGCTGGCGGCAAAAGTCCGCCGCGTCCGCCATGCCCAGCGTCGAGTGGTCGCCGCCGCGGCCCTTGGCAATGTCGTGGAACAGGCCGGCCAGGTACAGGGTTTCCGGCCGTTCGAAGTCGTTGATCAGCCGGGACATCAGCGGATATTCGTGAGTAAAGGCGCTGCTGGCGAAGCGGCGCAGATTGCGTACCACCATCAGGATGTGCTCGTCCACGGTGTAGACGTGGAACAGGTCGTGCTGCATCTGGCCGACGATGTGGCCGAAATTGGGCAGGTAGCGGCCCAGTACCCCGTATAGATTCATCCGCCGCAGGCAGCGCGTTAGTCCGTTGGGCTCCCGGAACAACTGCAGGAACAGTTCGCGGTTGCGCGGGTTGTTGCGGAAGCGTTCGTTGATGTGGCTGCGCGCGTGCCACAGCGCGCGCAACATGCGCGGCGCGAAACCGCTCAGTTCCGGGTTGCGCTGCAACATCAGAAAGGCTTCCAGAATGGCGGACGGGTATTTCTCGAACACGTCCGGCTGACGGATGCCCAGCATGCCGTTGACCGAGTAGAAACGCTCGTTAAGGTTCTGAGTGACGCGCGGCACTTGGGAGTAGATCCTGCCGCGCAGATTGGGCAGCAGGATGCCGTTGAGCTGGTTAACGGTTTTGGCTGCGCGGTAATACAGCTGCATCGCTTGTTCGCTGGCGCGCTTGGCCGGGGTGTCCTGCAGGCCCAGCGCTCGGCCCAATTGCTGTTGCAAATCGAATATCAGCCGATCTTCGCGCCGGTGCGCCAGCAGGTGCAGCTCAATGCGCAGGCCCAGCAACTGGCGTTCGCTGTGCTTGATCAGCCGCGCCTCGGCCAAAGTCAGGATGCCGCGGCGCACCAGCGCGTCCCAATTGTCGCCCAGGCCGATGGCCTTGCTGATCCACAGAATGGTGTGCAGATCGCGCAGGCCGCCCGGGCTTTCCTTGATATTGGGCTCCAGATTGTTGCCGACGCCGAAGTGGCGAGTGTGGCGCTGCTGCTGTTCCTGGGTCTTGCCTTCGAAAAAGGCCAGCGGGTCGCGCTGGCGGTCCAGCAGTATGCTCATGCGTCGCCAGGGCGCGGCGTCGCCGGCGATTAGCCTGTTTTCCAGCAGATTGGTTTCAATGGTGATGTCGCCGCGGGCCTCGGTCAGGCATTCCTCGACGGTGCGCACGCTGTGGCCGATTTCCAGGCCCACGTCCCACAGCAGGCTGATGAAGGCGCCGACGCGTTCGCCCACCTCCGGCGAGGGCGGCTGGTCCAGCAGCACCAGCAGGTCGATGTCGGAGTGGGGGAAAAGCTGGCCGCGGCCGTAACCGCCCACGGCGATCAGGCTGGCGACGCCGTCCAGGCCGGATTCCGCCCACAGTGCTTGCAAGGCGCCGTCCACCGTCTGGCTGTGCCGCTTCAGATACTCCTGAGGATTGCGCTGCTCGCGGTATTGCCCGGTCAGAGCCTGACGTTTGCCGGCCAGATCCTGGCGCATGCGGGCGAGGGAGTCCGCGGCCGGCGAGCTCATGTCAGCGCCTTTCCTGTCTGGCGATGATGGCGACGCCCGCCACCAGGAACAGCAAGGTGGGCAGCGTGGCGGACAGGATGGGGTTCCAGTCGTACAGCAGGCCCAGATGGCCGAACAGACGGTTCACGAAGTGGAAGGCGATGCCCAGACAGATGCCGCCGAACAGGCGGATGCCCAGTTGGCCGTGGCGGCGTTGCTGCGGGGTGAAGGCCAGCGCCACCAGGGCCATCGAGATGCAGGCCAGCGGATAGAAGAGCTTGCTCCACAGTGCGATTTCATAGCGCTGGGTCTGTTGCTTGTTGCTGCGCAAGTGCTCCAGATAGGTCAGCAGCGCGCTGGCCGACATCTGTTCCGGCACTACCAGCAGCACCGACAGGATTTCCGGCTCGACGATGGATTTCCATGACAGCTCAGGATAATGGCGGCTGACGGACTGATCCGCGCCCAGCGTGGTTTCGCGCACATTGATCAGACGCCATTGCTGCTCGTCCTTGGAGAAGGAGCCGCGTTCGGCGTAACGGGTGCGAACCAGGCGGAAATCATTGTCGTAGGTGTAGATGCGCACGCCCAGCAGCGAGGTGTCCGGCAGCATCTCGTGAACGTTGATGAAGTTTTGATTGTCCTTGACCCAGATGCCGGAGCGGAATTCTTGCGCCACCATCGAGTGGGTGGCGGACAGCTTCAGGCTTTGCGCCTGCTGGCCGGCGCGAGGCGCCAGCACCTCGCCCAGCAGCACGGTGAGCAGGGCGAAGCCGAGGCCGAACTTCAGCAGCGTGGCGGCGATTTGCGGCAGCGTCACGCCGCTGGTGCGTATCACCGTGTATTCGCTGCTGGTGGCCAGCTGGGTCATCGCCACCATGCCGCCGATCAAGACCGCCAGCGGCATTAACTCGTAAGCGTGGCCGGGCATCAGCAGCGCGACATAGCCCAGCATTTTGCCCAGGGTGTAGCTGCCCTTGCCCAGATTGGGCACTTCGGCCAGCAGGTCGAAGAAGCCATACAGACCCAGCAGGGCCAGCAGGGTGAACAAGGTCGCCTGGCTCAGGGTGGCGACGATGTAGCGATGAATCAGTTTCATGACGGGATCAGGATTTCCGGAACAACAGGGACAGGGCCTGGCCGATGGGACGGGCCGGCCGGTTGCGGTAGCTCAACAGCGCCAGCGCCAACGCCAGCATGGCCAAGTGCACCAGCAGCACCAGCCAGACGCCGGCTTTGCCCTGGGCCACCCAGTTGCGGGCCACGGTCAGTCCGTTCTGATAAACAAAGAAAACCAGCAAGGACAGCAGCAGATTGTAAGTCTGGCCGCTGCGCGGGTTGAAATAGGACATCGGGATCGCCAGCAGCGCCAGGATCACGCAGCTGATCGGCATCGACAGCCGCCAGGCCAGCTCGGCGCGGTAGTCGGAGGAATCCTGGCTCAGCAACTGGGCGGTGGGAATGGCCTGACGGTTGCCGGACGGGCCGGGTATCTGCTGACTTTCACCGATGCCGGCGGTGTAGCGTTGAAATTCCGCCACCTCGTAATTGGCGCTGCCGGGCTCGCCTACGTAGCGCTGTCCATGCTCCAACACCACCACGCGCTCGCCGTCCGGCTTAGTGGTAATAAAACCGGATTTGGCGAAAATGGTGGCCACTTTGCCGTCGGTGATTTCCTGCATGAAAATATTAGTGGCCGCGCCGTGCTCGCCGGAGTAGTTCTCGATGAAATACACCTTGTTGGACGAGGCCGATTCCTTGAACACGCCGGGGGAGATCGCGGAAACCTCTTCGCGGCGTTTGATCTGTTCGGCATAGTCTTGGCTGCGTTGGTCGGCCCACGGGCCGATGAACAGGGTGACGCCGGCGATCAGCATCGCCAGCGGCAGGGTGAAGCGCATCACCGGCCACACCCAATTGTTCAGCGACAGGCCGGAGCTGAGCCAGACCACCATCTCGTGATCGCGCCAAATACGGGTCAACACCACCAAAATAGTGGCGAAAACCGTCAAAATCATCAATACCGGGAAAAAGCCCAGCGTGGTGAAACCAAGCACCGCGGCAACGGCCTCGTTGGCCATTTGTCCTTCGGCTGCGCGGCCTAGTAGATTGACTGCCTGAGTGGAAACGATAATCGCCAGGAGCACGATGAAAACGCCTAATGCGCTCAAAGTCAGCTCGCGAGTCAGGCTTTTTTGAAAAACCATTTATTCAGTGCCTTTTTGACTTTTCATGAAAAGCATTGTGATAATTCCGGGGACCATCCAGAAACGTCAAAAACGGACGATTTCGGAATCAACAACAAAATCCGTCTTCACCGGAAGGCCGGGCCGTCAGGATTGTACCTGCGCATCGACGGCCGGTTAAGAGGTGGAGCTACAGACACTCGCTCTACACGGGAGTTCTCAATGGAATTTAACATAAAAAGCGGCAGTCCGGAAAAGCAACGGGTAGCTTGCGTTATCGTCGGCGTATACGAATCCCGCAAGCTGACCTTCGCAGCGGATTTGCTGGATCGCATCTCAAACGGCTTCATCAGCGACGTGCTGCGTCACGGCGACATGGAAGGGAAATTGGGCAGCACGCTGGTGCTGCACTCGGTGCCGCACACTCTGTGCGACCGGGTGATGCTGGTGGGCTTGGGCAAGGAGCGAGAGTTCCGCGCCAAGGAATACCGCGAGGCGGTGCGGGCCTCGGTCAAGGCCCTGACCCAGACTTCGGCGGTGGAGGCGGTCAGCTACCTGAGCGAACTGACAGTCAAGAAGCACGATGTAGAGTGGATGATAGAGCAGGCGGCGGTGGTGACGCTGGACGCCTTGTACCGTTTCGACCGCTTCAAGAGCAAGGTGGACGAATCCGTCCGCGAGCCGCGCAAGCTGACGCTGGCGGTGCCGCGCCGCAGCGACCTCGCCGACGGTGAAAAGGGCCTGCAGCGCGGCTTGGCCATCGGCAGCGGCATGAGGCTGGCCAAGGATCTGGGCAATCTGCCGGGCAATGTTTGCACCCCCAGCTATCTGGGCGAAGAAGCGCGCCAGATGGCCGCGGCTTTCGGCGCGGACGCGGAAATCCTGGGCCCCAAGGAAATCGCCGAACTGGGCATGGGTTCTTTCCTGTCCGTGGCCAAGGGCAGCGTTGAAGAGGCGCGACTGATCGTGCTGCGCCACCACGGCGCCAAGGACAAGGGCGACAAGCCCATCGTCATGGTGGGCAAGGGCATTACCTTCGATTCCGGGGGCATCTCGCTGAAACCGGGCGAGGGCATGGACGAGATGAAGTACGATATGTGCGGCGCGGCCACCGTGCTGGGCGCTTTCCGCGCCGCGGTGGAAATGAACCTGCCGCTGAACCTGGTCGCCATCGTGCCCACTTGCGAAAACATGCCCAACGGCAACGCGCTGAAGCCGGGCGACATCGTCACCTCGATGTCCGGCCAGACCATCGAGATTCTGAACACCGACGCCGAGGGCCGGCTGATCCTGTGCGACGCGCTGACCTACGCCGAGCGCTTCGACCCGGCAACCGTGATCGACGTGGCCACGCTGACCGGGGCCTGCGTGGTCGCGCTGGGTCATATCGCGACCGCGCTGTACAGCAACCAGGACAGTTTGGCGCGCGAGCTGCTGGCCGCTGGCGAGGAAGTGGCCGACCGCGCTTGGCACATGCCGCTGTGGGACGAGTACCAGGACATGTTGAAGAGCCCGTTCGCCGATATGGCGAACATCGGCGGACGTCCGGGCGGCAGCATCACCGCGGCCTGCTTCCTGTCCCGCTACGCCAAGGCTTACGACTGGGCGCATCTGGATATCGCCGGCACCGCCTGGAAGGGCGGCAAGGACAAGGGCGCCACCGCGCGTCCGGTACCCTTGCTGGTGCAGTTCCTGCAAGACCGCGCGGACATCGCGCTGGGCAATGTGGTGCGACGCGGCCGTCCGCGCCGTGAAACCCCTGAAACGGTGGATGATGAGCAGGATTGATTTTTACACCAAAGTGGCCGACCCGCAGGGCTTCGCCTGCCTGCTGGCGGCCACGGTGATGCGCAAGGGGGAGCGGCTGCTGGTCTGGTTCGACAGCGAGCAGCAGCTTGATACCTTCAGCCGGCAGCTGTGGAGTTTCGGCGATACCCGCTTCGTGCCGCACTGCAGGCTGGGCGCAGACGAGGCGGCCGACACGCCGATCTGGCTGACCGCCCGCTTGCCGGACGCGCTGGAGCACCCGGTATTGTTGAACCTGGGTTCGAATTTGCCGGAGCGGATGGAGCGCTTTGATCGTATTCTGGAAATAGTTGGACGCGACGAAGCGTCGCTGGAGACGGCGCGCCTGCGGTTCAAGGCGTATCGCGAGCGCGGTTATGCAATCGAACATCACGACATGAGCAACAAGTGACCATGAGCGAGCCGTCAAAGCCCAAAGAGCCTGACTGGTCCGGCCTCAACCTGCCGGTGTTGACCGAGGTGGTGGATGAGTCGCAAGTGCCCACCTTGGGCGACGAAGTCATCGACATTCCCGATTTTGATTTCTCCAGTGAACTGGACGCGCTGGCCGACCAGTTGGGCGAGCCGCCGCAAGATTTGCCCGCCGAACTGGAAATTCCCGAACTGAGCCTGGAAGAACTGATCGCCGCCCCTGTTCCCGGCGAAGAACCTTTGCTGGACCTGGCTTCGCTGCCGTCGCTGGACTTGGACGACATACCCGCCTCCGAGCTGGACATCGAGCAAGTGTTGCCGGGCTGGAGCCCCGCCGCGGCCTCGCCGGAAGCGGCGCTGCCGGCGGCGGCGGCCGGTGATTTCGAATTCTTGTTGCAGCCGGTTGGCGAGGAGCCGCCGACGGAGGCTTTGGCCGATGAGTTCGCGCCCATCGCGGAAGAGGCGCCGGCCGCGATGCCTGATCGGGCGCTCGATACCGAGCCGCTAGTCGCCGAGGCTGAGCCGGTAATGGACGCCGCGCTTGCGGCCGCCGAGCCGGAGCCCGTTGGCACCGAGATTCCGGACGCGGAGGCGCCGCCCGCCGCGCCGGATGTCGGTGTGGCCGAGACCCTGATCGAGCCGCCCGCGCCGACGCCTTTCACTTCCATTTCCTTGGATAGTCTGCCCACCGGCGTGCTGGGCGGCGGAGTCGGACCGGAAACCCAGGTGGACAGCTTGCTGCCGAGTTGGCCGGAGAGTTCGGAGGAGGAAGCCGCCCCTGTCTGGCCGGAGTCCGCCGAGGCCCCAGCCGTCGGCTTGCCGGACGCTGCGGCGGACGATCTGGAACAATTTGCGCCGCTCCAGGGCGAGAGCGCCGTCGAAGCCTCGCCTGAAATGAATGAGCCGCCTGTGCCGGCGTTTGACGTCGCGCCGGCGGTAGCGCCCGAAGCGATATTTGAATCGGCGGAGGCGCTTCCCGATGCGATGATTTCGCCGGAGTCCGCCGTCGCCTCGGCGCTTGCTGTGCCGGGAGAGGAGCCCTTGCTGGCCGAGATCGACCAGGCGCTGGCGGGTTTGCAGACTGAGCCTGTCTTGGCGATGCCGGAGGCCGTTGAGGCGGAGGCGCATGAGCCTCCGGCTACGGCGGAAGCGCCAATGATGGATGTCGCGTTTGTCGAAGCGGCGGCAGAGCCTGTGCTGGACGAGGTGCTGGAGCCGCAAGCCGCCGAGTTGGAAGTCCCGCAATTGGACGCTGGGTTTGCCGAGCCGGCGGAAGCCGAAGCGGCAGCTGAGCCTGTGTTGGACGAGGCGCTGGAGCCGCAAGCCGCCGAGTTGGACGTCCCGCATCTGGACGCTGAGTGTGCCGAGCCGGCGGAAGTCGAAGCGGTAGCCGAGCCTGTGCTGGACGAGGCGTTGGAGTCGCAAGCCGCCGAGTTGGAAGTCCCGCAGCTGGACGCTGGGTTTGCCGAGCCGGCGGAAGCCGAAGCGGCGGCAGAGCCTGTGCTGGACGAGGCGTTGGAGCCGCAAGCCGCCGAGTTGAAAGTCCCGCAGCTGGACGCTGGGTTTGCCGAGCCGGCGGAAGTCGAAGCGGTAGCCGAGCCTGTGCTGGACGAGGTGCTGGAGCCGCAAGCCGCCGAGTTGGAAATCCCGCAATTGGACGCTGGGTTTGCCGAGCCGGCGGAAGCCGAAGCGGCAGCCGCGCCTGTGCTGGACGAGGCGTTGGAGCCGCAAGCCACCGAGTTGGCCGTCCCGCATCTGGACGCTGTGTTTGCCGAGCCGGCGGAAGCCGAAGCGGCGGCAGAGCCTGTACTGGAAGATGTGCTGGAGCCGCAAGCCGCCGAGTTGGAAATCCCGCAGCTGGATGCTGGGTTTGCCGAGCCGGCGGAAGCCGAAGCGGTAGCCGAGCCTGTGCTGGACGAGGCGCTGGAGCCGCAAGCTGCCGAACCGGAAGTCCCGCAGCTGGACGCTGCGTTTGCCGAGCCGGCGGAAGTCGAAGCGGTAGCCGAGCCTGTGCTGGATGAGGTGCTGGAGCCGCAAGTCGCCGAACCGGAAGTCCCGCAACTGGACGCTGAGTTTGCCGAGCAGGCGGAAGTCGAAGCGGTAGCCGAGCCTGTATTGGATCAAATGCTGGAGCCGCAAGCGGCCGAGCCGGCAATGCCCTTGGCGGACGTCGAGCCCGAGTCCTTGGCCCTGGCCGAGGGCGAGATTCCCGAACTGACGGTGCTGGAGTCCGAACCCGAGACCGAGACGGATGGGATGGGGGCCGCGGAGTTGGCGGCGGGAGCCGGGGCGCTGGCCGCCGCGGGCCTGGCGTTGGCTGCCGGCGCGGCGTCGTCGGGAGAACCCGAGCGGGAAGCCGTTTCCGACGCGCCGACGGCGCGCGGAGTGGAAGTCTTGAAAGTATCCGAGGTGGCTTCGGCCGCTGCGGCGGCCGCGATGATGGCGCCCCAAGCGGTGAATGCGCCGCCGGGCACGGTGGCGGTGATAGACGAACAGGCTTTGCTGCAGTCCATGTACGAAAAAATGCTGCCGCGGATGAAGGTGGAACTGTCGCTGTGGTTGCAGGACGCTTTGGAGCTACAAGCCAAGCAGATGCTGTCCGGCGTAATGCATCAGCTCAAGGAGGATTACGAGATGTTGTTCGGCGAGGCCTTGAAGGAGAGCTTGCGCCAGACCATCAATTCTTTGGGCAAGATTGAAAAGGATGGAAGACGCGATGAGTGATAGGTTATCGCATATCGTCACCCGCACCGGCGACGACGGCAGCACCGGCCTGGGCGACGGCAGCAGGGTGGGCAAGGACAGCTTGCGCATTTGCGCGCTGGGCGAGGTGGACGAGCTGAACTCGGTGCTGGGGGTCTTGCTGGCGGAGACCTTGCCGGACGAGGTCAGGGCTTGGCTGTCCGAGGCGCAGCATGATTTGTTCGACCTGGGCTCGGAGCTGGCGGTGCCCGGCTACAGCGCTTTGGGCGCCGAGCACGTGCAGGCGCTGGAGGCCGTGGTGGCCTTCCTCAACGAGGATTTGCCGCCGCTGAAGGAGTTCATCCTGCCCGGCGGCGGCCGGGCAGCCGCGTTGTCGCACCAAGCGCGATCGGTGTGTCGTCGCGCAGAGCGCGCGGTGGTGGCGCTGGCGCAGCAGGAGACGGTGTCAGACGCGGTGCGCCGCTATCTGAACCGTCTGTCTGATCTGCTGTTTGTGCTGTCGCGTTATCTGAACCGCCAGGCCGGCGAACCGGACGTGCTGTGGCGGCCGGGGCGCAAAACCGGAGAGGTCTGAGAGGCTGTTCGATGTCTGCTGCGCGTCGGCGGGATGGTCCGAGCGGCGATCCTGTAAGAAAAACGGCAATCCGCATGGATTGCCGTTTTTTTCAGTGAGGAGGCCTCAGGCCACTTCCGAAACCCGCGGACGGTAGGTGCTGTTCTGCAGCAGGGACTGGGTGGTCTGGTACTGGGTGACCGCCAACTGGCCGCTGGCGTTCTGCTGTTGGGAACGGGCCACCGCGTTGTTCGCGTTGTTGTTGGTCTGATTGGTCTGCTGTTCCGCCTGATTGTTGGCGGCTTGCTGCTCATTGGCCGCCGGCACCGTGTTCGGGCGCGGCGGCGTCGCCGGCGGGGCGCTGGCAGCGCGATTGGCGCTGGCCGCTTCCGCCGCGCGCTGTTGAGCCCGCGGGGTGTCGTTGGCCGCGGCGGCCGGCGCGGCGGAACTGGCCAGGGCGGCGGTTTGCGCCTGTTCCTGGCTGACCCTTTGCTGCTCGCCGTTGCGGGTTTGCGCGGCGTTGGCCTGCGCGGTGTTCAACTGGCGTTGTAGTTGCTGCTCGACCCGCGCGGTGTCGGGGTTCTGCCGGACCGCGGCCTGGCTGACGTTTTGCTGGGAAACCGCAGGAGTGGCGGACCGCGGTTCTTCCAGCGTCTTTTGCTCAGGCCGCGTGTTCTGCAGCGATTGCAATTGCTGCAGAGAGTTGAGGCTGCCTATGCTGCCGGTGCTTGCCATGTCGCTCTCTCCAAACCGTGGATGCCGTTGCCGTCGCCCAGGACGGTATAGAGCCCAGTTGCCCTATATCGCTGATTCTAGAATCTTTTTCGGTGGTTTGCCGAATTTTTTCTGATCCAATGGTCAGGTTTGTGGCAGTAATACCAAATCCAGCATGCGTTCCGCCAATTGATCCACGCTCAGCGGGCCTTCAGAGCGATACCACTGCACTGACCAATGCAGGCTGCCCAGCAAGGTGCGGCGCAGCAGCGCGGTGTCGGGTTTGACTAGGCCGGCGGCGGCGGCTTCGTCCAGCGCTTGCTGCCACAGCGCTTCGTAGCGGTCGCGCAGCACGATCAGGCCGGGCCTGGCGGCGGCGGACACGCTGCGCCATTCGTACAGCATCACTTCCAGCGCCGCCTGATTGTCCCCCAGCAGCGAATTGAGATGCACGCGGAACAGCGCGGCCAGTTTGGCCCGCGGCGATCCGGCCGCGTCCAGCGCGCGCTTCAACTGCTCGGTGGTGCTGGTGATGCCCAAGGCCATTACCGCGACCAGGATCTCTTCCTTGGTGCGGAAGTGGTAGAACAGGCTGCCGGATTGCATGCCGACCGCGTTGCCCAGGTCGCGCACCGTGGTGCGCTCGTAGCCCTGGTCGCGGAACAGCATCGCCGCGGCGCGGATCAGCTCCATGCGGCGGCTGTTTTCTTCGACGGGTGCGGTGTTGTCTGTGCTCATTATTGTGTTTTTTCTTGGGAGTGGGCGTGCAGCAGCGGAAGCGCGGCTTGCCAGACCCGATCCGGCTCCATTTTTTCCAGGCAATCGGTATGGCCGTAGGGACAAGTCCGCTCGAAACAGGGGCTGCAATCCAGGTTGAGGGAGACGATGGCGGCCCGTGTCGACAAGGGCGGCGTGAAGTCGGGGCTGGAGGAGCCGTACAGCGCCACCAGCGGCTTGTCCAGCGCCGCGGCCACGTGCATCAGGCCGGAATCGTTGCAGACGGCGAGCCGGGTCAGGCCTATCAGGTCTATCGCTTCTTCCAGGCCGGTGGCGCCGCAGAGGTTGACGGCCAGGCCGCCGGACAGGCGGCTGATGTCGTCGCCCACTTCGCGGTCCTTGCCGGAGCCGAACAGCCACACTGCGTAGCCGGCGGCGTCGAAGCGGCGCGCCAGTTCGGCGAAGTGCCGGGCCGGCCAGCGCTTGGCCGGGCCGTACTCGGCGCCGGGGCAGAAGGCGACCGCGGGCCGGCCGGCGTCCAGTTGCAGCTTGTCCAGCGCCGCCCGCTGGCTGGCGTCGGTGAGCGCCAGCCGCGGATGGCTGAGCGGCCGCGGCAGCGGCTCGCCCTTGTCTTCGGCCAGCGCGCAAAAGCGCTCCACCATCATGGGCAGCGCCTGCTCGTCCAGTTCGCGCGCGTCGTTGAGAATCCAGTAGCGCGATTCGCCGAGAAAGCCGGTGCGCAGCGGGATGCCGGCGAACAGCGGAATCAAGGCGGATTTCAGCGAGTTGGGCAGCACGATGGCTTGATCGAAGCGTTCGGCGGCCAGCTGGCGCGCCACTTTCCAGCGCTCGCCCAGGCGCAGCGCGCCGTGGCCGAAGGGGTTGAGATGGGCCTTGGCCACTTCTGGCATCCGCGCCAGCAAGGGCAGGGTCCAGGCCGGCGCGAACACGTGCAGCTCCAGATCGGGGTGGCGTTGGTGCAGTCTTTGGTACAGCGGTTGCGCCATGACGCTGTCGCCGACCCAGGAAGGGCCGATGACGAGGATTTTCTTCTTCATTGCAGATGTTCCGATTGCAAACCGAAACCGGGGCGCAGCCCGGCTTGGGTTTGCAGACGAGGCGGGCCGGCAAGCAAAAAAGGTGCGGCTCGCGCCACACCTTAGCTGCGTTGCCGGCGCGGAGCCGGTCTCAGTGGTGGCCGCCTGCCGGGCCGTTCAGCTTGTAGCGGGTGCCGCAATAGGGGCACAGCGCTTCGCCGGTCTTGTGCACGGGCAGGAACACGCGCGGGTGGGAGTTCCAGGACACCATGTCCGGCATCGGGCAATGCAGCGGCAGGTCTTGCTGGGTGACTTCGATCACGCGTTGAGTGTTTTCTTTCTGTTCAGCCATTCTGTATTCCTTGCGGAGCCGCCGCGCGGGCGGCTCGTCTTGCTTAGTTGACGTAGGTCAGCCAGTGCTGGTGTTCGGCATCCAGTCCTTTGACGATGTCGAAGTAGCGCTTCTGGATTTCGGCGGTGATGGTACCACGATTGCCGTCGCCGATCGCGCGTCTGTCGAGTTCGCGGATCGGGGTGACTTCGGCGGCGGTGCCGGTGAAGAAGGCTTCGTCCGCGCTGTAGACCTCGTCGCGGGTGATGCGCTTTTCTACCAGTTCCAGGCCCATTTCCTTGGAGATCTGCACCACGGTGTCGCGGGTGATGCCTTCCAGCGCGCTGGTCAGGTCCGGAGTGTACAGCTTGCCCTTGCGGATGATGAAGATGTTTTCGCCGGAACCTTCTGCCACGAAACCATCCACATCCAGCAGCAAGGCTTCGTCGTAGCCGTCGGCGGTGGCTTCGTTGTTGGCCAGGATGGAGTTCATGTAGTTGCCGTTGGCCTTGGCCTTGCACATGGTGATGTTGACGTGGTGGCGGGTGAAGGAGGAGGTCTTCACGCGGATGCCTTTTTCCAGGCCTTCGTCGCCAAGGTAGGCGCCCCAGGGCCAGGCGGCCACGATTACGCGCACATCGTTCTTCAGCGGCGCCACGCCCAGTTTCCCGGAACCGTAGAAGGCCATCGGACGGAAATAGCAGGATTTCAGGCCGTTGGCCTTGACCACGTCCAGGTGGGCCTGGCTGATCTGTTGCGGAGTGAACGGCAGCGCCATGCCCAGAATCTTGGCGGAGCGGAACAGTCGCGCGGTATGGTCTTCCAGGCGGAAGATGGCCGGACCTTTGGGGGTTTCGTAAGCGCGCACGCCTTCGAACACGCCCATGCCGTAGTGCAGGGTGTGGGTCAGTACGTGGGTGGTGGCGTCGCGCCAGTCCACCATTTCGCCGTCATACCAGATTTTTCCGTCACGATCAGCCATCGACATCTTGGTGTTCTCCAATATTGTGTTTTCGTTTGCAGGTGGGGCCGGATCTTGTCCGACCTCAGAACCTTTTCAAGGTCTCGCGAGCCAGGGCGAGACAAGGCGAAAACGAGCGAAAAAGCGGAATGTACACGTGGTACATGAGCATTTTGAGCTCGTTTTCAACGCCGTATCGCTGAAGCGCAGCAGACTTTGAACTAGGTTCTTATCCAATGAGTTTATCTCGCCCTCATGACGCTGTGAACCGTTTATTTGAGCGCTTGCTCGAATACCCGCTGCCATAGCGCGCGGCACTGGCGATAGTCGTCCAGCAGCGCGCTGTCCGGGGTCACCGTCTGGCGCTCGTTGAGCCGGGCAGCGTGTTGCAGCCGGCGGTAGTGGCGGTAGGCGTTGCGCGCGGCTTCGGCCTCGGCGGCGGGGATCAGTCCGGCCTCGGCGGCGGTGGCCAGCAAAGCGATATTGCCGGCGTTGGCGGTCAGCGCCGGCAGCGCGTGGGCGTGGGCCAGGATCAGGTATTGGACCAGGAATTCGATGTCTATGATGCCGCCGCGCGCGTTTTTCGGGTCTTCGTCGCGGGCGGGGTGGCTGTCCAGCATGCGTTGGCGCATCGCCAGCACTTCGTCGCGCAGAGTGTTGTGCTCGCGCCGGCGGGTGAGGATGGCGTGGCGTTCCTGTTCGAATTGGGCGCCGACGTCGGCGTCTCCGGCCACGTAGCGGGCGCGGGTCAGCGCCTGGTGCTCCCAGACCCAGGCTTGCTGCTCCTGGTATTGGCGGAAAGCGTTGACCGAGCTGACCAGCAGGCCGCTGGCGCCGTTGGGGCGCAGCCGCAGGTCGATGTCGTAGAGCACGCCGGCGGCGGTGGCGCTGGTCAGCCAGGTGGACATCTTGCGCGCCAGCCGCGAATAGAGTTCGGCGGCGTCCGGGTGCTCGTCGTCGTAGAGGAAGATCAGGTCCAGGTCCGAGGCGTAGCCCAGCTCTTTGCCGCCCAGCTTGCCGTAGCCGATGATGGCGAAGCGCGGCGTGTCGCAGTGGCGGCTGGGGATGTCCAGCCAGGCGTGGCGCAGCGTGGCGGCCAGCACGATGTCGGCCAGCAGCGACAGTTGATCGGACAGCGCCTCCACCGTCCACATGCCGGCCAGGTCCTGCGCCACCAGGCGGAAGGATTGCGCGTGCTGGAAGTGGCGCAGCGCGTCCATCTTGGCTTCCACGTCGCCGTCGGCCTGACTCAGCTGCTGTTCCAGCTGTGCTTCCAGTTGCGGCCAGTCCGGCGTGGCGTAGAGCACGCGCGCGTCCAATAGCTCGTCCAGCAGTATCGGGTGGCGGGTCAGATAGCCGGAAACCCAGGCGCTGGATGAGTAGAGCGAGGCCAGCCGCTGCAGGGTCTGCGGGTATTCGGTCAGCAGCGCCAGATAGGATGCGCGGCGGCTGATCGCCTCCATCAAGGCGATGATGCGGGTCAGCGTGGCGTCGGCGTTGTCGAAGCGGGAGGCGACCTCGATCAGCGCCGGCATCAATTGATCGAACTGTTTGCGGCCGTTCAGCGGCATCTGCTGGTAGCGCTGCCCCTGGGCCAGGCTTTGCAGCTGGCGCGCCACTTGTTCCGGCTCGGCGAAGCCCAGCTGGCGCAGCCTCTCCACCGGCAATTCCTCGGCGATGTCGCTCCAGAGTTCGGTGAGCGGATGGTCGGCGGCGCCCTCGGTGGGCAGGATGAACACTTGCTCGAAGTGGCGGGTGACTTTGCGGCGCTGCTGGTTGAGCCGGTTCATGAACTGCTCCCAGTCGGCGCAGCCCATGGCGGCGGCGATGCGGGCGCGGTTGTCCGCGGCGGCGGGCAGGGTTTGGGTTTGCTGGTCGTCCAGGTATTGCAGCCGGTGCTCCAGATTGCGCAGGAAGGCGTAGGCTTGCAGGAGTTCGTCGACGGCGGCGGGTTCCAGCAGCCGTAGTTCGCCCAGTCGGCGCAAGGTTTCGCGGGTGCCGCGCAGTTGCAGGCTGCGGTCGCGGCCGCCGCGTATCAGTTGAAAGACTTGGGCGATGAATTCGACTTCGCGGATGCCGCCGGGGCCTAGTTTGATGTTTTCGGCCATGTCGCGGCGGGCCACTTCGCGGCGGATTTGCGCGTGCAGCTCGCGCATCGCGCCGTAGGCGCTGTAGTCCAGATATTTACGGTAAACGAAGGGGCGCGCCGTGTCGGCCAGCGCCGCCGCGTCGCCGCTGAGCGGCCTGGCCTTGATCCAGGCGTATCGCTCCCATTCCCGGCCCTGGCTCAGCAGGTAGTTTTCCAGCGCGGCGAAGCTCATCGCCAGCGGTCCGGAGTCGCCGTAGGGCCGCAGCCGCATGTCGACGCGGAATACCTGGCCATCGGCAGTGACGTCGTTGAGCAGGGCGATCAGCCGCTTGCCCGCCTGGGTGAAGTATTCGTGGTTGCTGATGGAACGGCCGCCGCGGGAGGCGCCGTCGGTGTCGCCGCTTTCCGGGTAGATGAAAATCAGATCGATGTCGGAACTGACGTTGAGCTCGCCGCCGCCCAACTTGCCCATGCCGATGACGATCAGTTGCTGGACCTCGCCGCTGTCCTCGCCTATCGGCTCGCCGTAGTGGGCCAGGCCGGCTCGCGCGGAGACCAGCGCCCTTTCGACGGCGAAATCGGCCAGCGCGCTGACGGTGGAAACCACCTCGTCCAGATCCGCCAGGCCGTTGAGGTCGCGGCAGATCAGCCGCGCCACCACCGCCTGCCGCAACCGCCGCAGCGCCGGGGCCAGCCCTTCGGCGTCGATCAGCGCTTCCCAATCGGCGAAGGCTTCCATCTCCGCGGCGTCGAAGCGGTGACTCAGTCGGCTTTCCAACCGCGCCTGCTCGGCGGGCTGGGCGGTCAGCAAACGTTGCAGATAGTGAGAAAACTCGCGGCTGCGGGCAATGGCAGCGGCCGTGTTTGCTGGCATAATAGGCCTCTACGGCATGTCAATTCTTGATGGCCACATTGTAACGGTTTGCCGCATTTGGAAAAGCTATTCTCCGTTCTGTCCCATATTCATGTGGTCAAGGTCCTAAAACGGACCTGTACGCTGTTGGGAATGGCCGTCGCTATCGCCTTGACGCTGCTGCTGGCGGCTTTTTGCGCGTTCACTTTCTGGGTGCTGCCCAATCTGAACCAGTTTCGCCAGCCGCTGGAGCGCTATCTGAGTCAGTCGCTGGGGCGGCCTGTGCAGGTGGCGGCCTTATCCGGCGAATGGCTG
Source organism: Chromobacterium fluminis (assembly GCF_011602385.1). Lineage (NCBI taxonomy): Bacteria > Pseudomonadati > Pseudomonadota > Betaproteobacteria > Neisseriales > Chromobacteriaceae > Chromobacterium > Chromobacterium fluminis. Next base: position 74,170 of record NZ_JAAOMA010000020.1, read on the forward strand.
ACCGTGGGGCCGCGTTTCGAGTTGGGCGGCGTCACCATTGCCAATCCGCAGGACGGCAAGGCGCTGACCTTGCGCCAGGTATCGCTGGAGCCGTCGTGGCGTTCGCTGCTGGCGTTGGAGCCGCGCTTGTCCAGCGTGGTGGTCAAGGGGCCGGCGGTTGAGTTGCTGCGTTCGCGCCAGGGCGTGATCTATCTCAACGGCTTCGATCTGAGTTCCAGTCCCGCCGACAGCGGCCTCGGCAATTGGCTGCTGCGCCAGCCCAGCCTGGAGATCAGCGACGCGCGGCTGAGCTGGCAGGACGAACTGCTGGGCCTGCCTCGGCTGGATCTGAGCCAGGGCCAGCTCAAGCTGAGCGCGGGCCTGTTCGGCCATGGCCTGAAGCTGTCCGGCCAGCCGGCGGCGTCGCTGGGCAAGGGCTTCGATTTGGCTGCGTCCTGGCGCGGCGACGACATCGCCGCCTGGCAGCAGTGGTCGGGCTCGATCAAAGTGGCGCTGGACGGCGCCCGGGTGGGCTCGTGGACGCGCTATTTGCAGCAACTGGGCATGCTGCGCAGCGGAGAGGGCAGCGGCACGGTGGAGATGTCCTTCTCCGACGGTGCCATCGACGCCTTGAAAGCCAGCGTCAACGTCCACGACGCCGCCTACACGCCGCCTGATTCCCACGAACTGGTGCTGCCGCGTCTGCAGGGCGAGTTGCAGCTGACGCGTCAGCTCAGCGGCAGCTATAAGGTCAAGGCCAGCCGGCTGAGCTTGGCCAGCGCCAGCGGGCTGGCTTTCGACAACTCCAATATCGATGGCGAGTGGCGCTACGGCGAGCAGGGCTTCGGCCAACTGACGCTGGACAACGTCGACCTCGGCCATCTGACTCCCTTCATCCATGCGCTGGGCGCCGATCGCAACCCGCTGTTCGCGCGCTTTTCGCCCAGCGGCGCGCTGCGTGACCTGACCGTCAGCTGGAAGGGCGCGCTGGAAGCGCCCAAGGCCTTCAAACTCAAGTCCCGTTTTGAAAAACTGGCCTGGCAGCCGTTTGACGAGCTGCCCGGCGTGGCCGGCGTCAGCGGCGCGATCAGCTTTGATGAAAAGGGCGGCCGCTTGCAGTTGGACACCGGAAAGTCCCAGGTCAGCTATCCGTCGGTGTTCGTCGCGCCGCTGGCTTTCGATAAGCTGACCGCCGATGTGGGCTGGCAGCGGCAGGGGCAGGCGGTGGCTTTGGACTTCCGTCAGGTCGCCTTCTCCAACGCCGATCTATCCGGCAGCCTGCAAGGTAGTTACCGGCATCAGGGCGGCGGCGCAGGCGTCGCGGATCTGCGCGCCAGCATCGCCGGAGTGCCGGCGGCCAGGGTGGCGGAGTATCTGCCGCACGAGGTGGGCGAGCACACTTTGCGTTGGTTGCGCCAGGCCTTGCAGGGCGGGCAGCTGCGCCAGGCCACGATGAAGCTGCGCGGCGATCTGGAACAGTTCCCTTTTGCCGGCGGCAAGGGCGGCGAGTTTCTGGTGGAGGCCGAGGTGGAGCGGGCGCGTCTCAGTTATCAGCCCGGCTGGCCTCGCATCGACGACATCGACGCCCAATTGCTGTTCCGCAACGAGCGGATGGAAGTGAACGCGCGCCGCGCCACGACGGTGGGTGTGCCGCTGAGCGGCGTCAAGGCGGTGATAGACAATTTGGGCGCCGCCGTGCCCATGCTGACGGTGGAGGGCCGAGCGGCCGACCGTCTGCAGCGCATGCTGGCCTTCACCACGCAAAGCCCGGTGGACGGCTGGCTGGACGGTTTCACCGGCCAGATCGAAGCCGGCGGCGACGCCAGCTTGGATTTGAAACTGGGGATACCGCTGGCCGGCGAACAGGGCGTGACGGTGCGCGGCGACATCCGCTTCGCCGACAACGCGCTGCGCTTCAAATCCCTGCCGATTCCGCCGCTGAGCAAGGCGCGCGGCCGGCTGACCTTTACCGAACGCGGCGTGGACAGCCCGGGCCTGCAGTTCGTCGGCTTCGGCGGTCCGTTCCAGTTGAAGGCCAACACCGGCGCCGACAAGCGCATGCGTTTCGAACTGGCGGGCCAGGCCGATTCGCGTCAGGTGCTGAAGCAGTATCTGCCGGCGCTGGCGGAGCAGGTGTCGGGCAAGTCCGGCTACCGCGCGCAGTTCGTCGTCAAGCAAGGCCTTGAAAGCCTGACGGTGGCCTCGGACCTGCAGGGCACCGCCTTCGACTTGCCGCCGCCCTTGGCCAAGGCCGCGGCGACGGCTTTACCCCTGCAACTGCAGTTGCGGCCGCAGCAGATGCGAGGCGCGCAGACCCTGCGGCTGGACTTCAGTCTGGACGGCATGCTCGGCGGTCGCTTGCGTTTGAACGAGCACGGCGACTTGCAGGCCGGCGCGCTGGGCGTGGGGCGCGCGCCGGGTGAACCGGCGGCGTCCGGCCTGACGGTGCGGGTAGCGCAGCCCAAGGTGGTGTTGGATGACTGGTTGAAATTGGCGGACGGCGCAACGCTATCCAGCGGAGCCGGCGGGCCGGGGGCCTTGTCGGCTTTGCCTGCCTTGCAGCTGGAACTGGAAACGCCGGAATTGGTATTGCCGGGCCTGAGCCTGCACAAGGTCAACGCCCGCTTGGGCAACCGCGAGTTGTCCAAGGCCTGGACCGTACAGCTGCGCTCCAACGAGATGAGCGGCGACGCCAGCTATCGGCCGGAAGGCAACGGCCTGCTACAGGCCAATCTCAGTCGTCTGGCCTTGAGCCTGCCGGCGGACAAGGAGAAGAAGGAGGGCGCGGCGGAGGCCAAGGCCGGGGCCGGCGGCGAAGCCTCGGTGCTGAACCGCCGGCTGCCTGAGATGAAGGTGCGCGTCGGCGAATTGGTGCTGCAGGGGCGTTCGGTAGGCCGGCTGGAGCTGGAGGCGCGTCGCGAGGGCAGCGTCTGGCAGATGGCGCCCTTGCGGTTGACGACCAACGACGGCACGCTGAAGGCCACGGTGCGTTCGGACGCGCGCGGCGCCGGCAATGTCGACGCCCGCTTTGAATTGAACGTAAGCGACGCCGGCAAGCTGCTGACGCGGCTGGGCCAGGGCGAGATTTTCCGCAACGGCCAGGGCACGCTCAACGGCCGCTTGAGTTGGCCCGGCGGCCTGGGCGATCTGGATTTGGCCAAGGTATCCGGCGAATTGGCGCTAGACTTCAAGGACGGGCGCTTCGCCAAAGTGGATCCGGGCGTGGTCAAGCTGTTGGGCGCGCTCAGCTTGCAATCGCTGCCGCGCCGCATCCGTTTGGACTTCACCGATGTGTTCAGCGATGGTTTTGCCTTCGATAGCCTGAAAGGCGAGGCGCAGGCGCGCAACGGCCTGTTCACTTCTCCCAAGGTGGAGATGAAGGGACCGGGCGCGGACGTGACGATTTCCGGAGAGCTGGATCTGGGCAAGGAAACTCAGGCGCTGAAAGTTCATGTGATGCCGCGCTTGGCAGAAAGCGTGGCGTTGGCGGCGGGTGCGGCCTTGCTCAATCCGGTGGTGGGCATTGCCACGCTGGCGGCGCAGAAAGTGCTGCGCGATCCGGTGGGCCGCATCCTGTCGGTGGATTACGAAGTGAGCGGCTCGCTGCGAGACCCTAAAGTAGTGCGCACGGCGATCGGTCCGATACAGCAGAACAAAGGGGGGAAACCATGAAGCAAAAATTTCTGGCGGCGGCGGTGCAGATGGTGTCAGGCTCTGATGTGACGGCCAATTTACAGCACGCCGCGCATTGGGTGGCGGAAGCCGCCGGCAAAGGCGCGCGGCTGGTGGTCTTGCCCGAGTACTTTTGCCTGATGGGGCGGCAGGAAACCGACAAGGTGGCTGTATGCGAGGCCTATGGCGACGGTCCCATCCAGAGCGCGCTGGCCCGGATGGCGCAGGAGAACAGCGTGTGGCTGGCGGCCGGTACCGTGCCCTTGCGCAGCCCGGAGCCGCAGCGGGTGCTGAACACCACCTTGCTGTTCGACCCGGACGGCGAGGTGCGCGCCCGCTACGACAAGATCCACCTGTTCGGTTTTTCCGGCCTGGGTGAGACTTATTGCGAATCCAACACCATCCGGCCGGGCGAGCAGCCGGTGAAGGCCGACCTCGGCTTTGCCGAGATGGCTTTCGGCATCTGCTACGATCTGCGCTTTCCAGAGCTGTTCCGCCAGCTGTCGCCCTATGATCTGATGATTCTGCCGGCGGCCTTCACCGCCACCACCGGCGAAGCGCACTGGGAGCCGCTGCTGCGCGCGCGCGCTATCGAGAACCAGAGCTATGTGCTGGCCTCGGCGCAGGGCGGAGAACACGACAACGGCCGCAAGACCCACGGGCATTCGATGATCATCGATCCCTGGGGCCGCGTGCTGGCCGAAATAGACAAGGGCGAGGGCGTGATCCTCGCCGAAATAGACCCGACATTGATCCAGTCGGTGCGCACCCGCCTGCCGGCGCTGGCGCACCGCGTACTCGCGTGAAAGAACCCGACACTATGCAAGATGCTTTCTCCGCGGCAGACAGCCTGCTGCTCAAGCCTTACGGCCTGGACGAGGCGGCTTTGGAAGCCACGCTGGCGCGCATGCGCCACCACGCCATCGACTACGCCGATCTCTATTTTCAATACACTCGCAGCGAGGCCTGGAGCCTGGAAGAGGGCATCGTCAAGTCCGGCAGCTTTAGCATTGATCAAGGCGTGGGCGTGCGCGCCGTGGCCGGAGACAAGACCGCCTTCGCCTATTCCGACGCCATCAGCCTGGAGGCGCTGAGCCGCTCCGCCGACGCGGTGCGCGCCATCGGCCAGGCGGGCGGGGACGGTTCCGCCGGCGCGCAGACCCGGCGAGCGCCCAAGCCGCTGTATCCGGCGCTGGACCCGTGCCACAGCCTGGAGGCGGCGGCCAAGGTGGCCTTGTTGGAAAAGGTGGAACGGATGGCCCGGGCGCTGGACCCGCGGGTGATTCAGGTGATGGCCGGCATGGCCAGCGAATACGATGTGGTTTACGTGGCGCGCCACGACGGCGTGCGCGCCGCCGACGTGCGGCCGCTGGTGCGGCTGTCGGTGATGGTGATCGCCGAGCAAGACGGCCGCCGCGAGCAGGGCTCCAGCGGCGGCGGCGGTCGCTTCGACCTGGCCTACTTCGACGACGAGGTGTTGGAGCGCTACGCGCGCCAGGCGGTGCATCAGGCCTTGACCAACTTGGACTCGCGTCCGGCGCCGGCCGGCCAGATGACCGTGGTGTTGGGCCCGGGCTGGCCCGGCGTGCTCTTGCACGAGGCGATAGGCCATGGCCTGGAAGGCGATTTCAACCGCAAGGGCACTTCGGCCTTTTCCGGCAAGATCGGTCAGCGGGTGGCGGCGCCGGGCGTCACGGTGGTGGACGACGGGGTGATGGAAGAGCGCCGCGGCTCGCTGGCGATAGACGACGAGGGCAATCCCACTCAGCGCACCGTGCTGATCGAGGACGGCGTGCTCAAGGGTTATATGCAGGACGCGATGAATTCGCGCCTGATGCAGGTGGGCGCCACCGGCAACGGCCGCCGCGAGTCCTACGCCCACATCCCGATGCCGCGGATGACCAATACCTATATGCTGGCCGGCCAGCACGATCCGCAGGAAATCATCGCCTCGGTTAAGGACGGCCTGTACGCGGTCAATTTCGGTGGCGGCCAGGTGGACATCACTAGCGGCAAGTTCGTGTTTTCCGCGTCGGAAGCCTGGCGCATCGAAAACGGCAAGCTCAGTTACCCGGTCAAGGGCGCCACCCTGATTGGCAACGGGCCGGACGTGCTCAACTACGTCAGCATGATAGGCAATGATTTGCAGCTGGATCAGGGCGTCGGCGTCTGCGGCAAGGAGGGCCAGAGCGTGCCGGTGGGCGTGGGCCAGCCCACGCTGCGCATAGACGGAGGGCTGACCGTGGGCGGCACCGGCGGCTAAGAACCTGTTCAAAGTCTGCTGCGCTTCGGCGATACGGCGTTGAAAACGAGCTCAAAATGCTCATGTACCACTTGTACATTCCGCTTTTTCACTCGTTTTCGCCTTGTCTCGCTCTTGCTCGCGAGACTTTGAACAGGCTCAAAGAACCTGTGTAAACAGGTTCTTTGAGAAAGGCGAAGCGCTGGAGCTTCGCCTTTTTTTACGCCTATTTTCAAATTGAACAAGCAGATCATCCAAATTTAAAGCCAATTATCAAATCCTTTCGGCGGCGACACAATGCGCTGGTCCGGTGTCGCCGTGTTGGCGACGCCGCAATCGGGAGACGATGATGAAAGCTTTGACCTTGGCGCTGGGCTTCGGCCTGGCCTTGACCGCGGCCTTCGCCGGCGCGGCGGAAAACCTGCCGCAACCGGCGCGGGTGTGGGCGGACCGTCCGGCCGGTAGCACGGCGGCGGTGAAGTTGGCCGCGCTGCGTTACGCGGCGTTCTGGAACAGCGGCGATCCGCGCTACGCCGAACTGGCCTTGGACCCCGACTTCATCGACCGCACCCTGCCCGCCGGCCGTCAGCAGGGCGTGGCCGGTCCCTTGCAGGCTTCGCGCCAGTTCCGCGCCGCGGTGCCGGATTTGAAGGTGGACGTCACCGACATGGTGCTGGCCGGCGACCGCGTCGCGCTGCGCCTGCATTTCCAGGGCCATTTCAGCGGCCGCTTCGGCGACGTGCAAGGCCAGGGCCAGCCGGTGGAGTTCCAGGCCTTCGACCTGTACCGCGTCAAGAACGGCCGCATCGCCGAGAACTGGCATCTGGAAGACAATCTGACCCTGATGCAGCAACTGGGCGTGGTGAAGCCATGAGCGCGGGGGGTTTTGCTTTCCACGGCCAGACCGTGGCGGTGCTGGGCGGCGGCTCCGGCATCGGCCGGGCGGTGGCGGACGCGGCCGCGGCGGCCGGCGCGCGGGTCTATGTGCTGGGACGCAGCGCCCAATCCGAGGCGGATCGCGAAGGCATCCAGGCGGACATGACCGACAGCCGGGCATTGGCCCGGGCCTTCGCCGACATCGGCCGCATCGATCATCTGGTGCTGACCGCAGGCGCCCGGGTCGGCGCGCCGGCCTTGGCCGAGTTGAGCGAGGAGGCCTTGCGGCAGACTTTCGACGTCAAGCTGTTCGGCAGCCTGCTGGCGGTGCGCGAGGCCTTGCCCTATCTGACGGAGCGGGCGTCGGTAACCTTCACCTCCGGCCTGCTGGCGCGCAAATTCTCCAGCGGCGGCCTGCTGAAAAGCACGGTCAACGCCGCGCTGGAAGCGGCGGCCAAGAATCTGGCCAAGGAACTGGCGCCGCGCCGCGTCAACGTGGTCAGCCCCGGCGTGGTGGACACCGAGCTATGGGGCGAGGCCGGCTCGGCCGCGCGCCAGGCGACGCTGGCGCGCATCGGCCAGGGCCTGCCCGTCGGCCGCGTCGGCCAGCCGCGGGAATTGGCGCAAGCCTATCTGCTGGCGATGGCCAACGGCTTCATCTCCGGCGCGGTGCTGGACGTGGAGGGCGGGGCCTTGTTGTAGGCCCTGGCCCAAGAGAGAGGACTCGAGATGTCCGATACCCTACCCATTAATCGTCGCCAGTTCCTGGCCGGCGCGGCCGCGGGCGGCACCGCGCTGATGCTGGCGCACGGCGCGGCGCTGGCGGCGACAGGAGCAAGCAAAATGACGGCAATTTCAACAAGCGGCGGCGCCTTCTGGCCGAACGGCGCCCGCCTGGCGATTTCGATTTCCATGCAGTTCGAGGCCGGCGCGCAGCCGGAGCGCGGCGCCAGCGGGCCGTTTCCGCCGCTGGACCCCAAGTACGCGGATCTGCCGATGCAAAGCTGGTACGACTACGGCGTGAAGGAGGGCATTCCGCGGCTGCTGGACTTGTGGGACCGCACCGGGGTCAAGGTGACTTCGCACATGGTGGGGCTGGCGGTGGACCGCAGCCCGCGGCTGGCGCGCGAGATCGTGGCGCGCGGCCACGAGGCGGCGGCGCACGGTCAAACCTGGGAGCCGCAATACCCGATGACGCCGGAGCAGGAACTGGCGGCCTACAGCGCCAATATCGCCAGCATCGAGCGCGCCACCGGCACGCGGCCGGTGGGCTTCAACGCCTTCTGGCTGCGCGGCACGCCCAATACCCTGAGCATTCTGCAGCAACTGGGCTTTCTCTATCACATCGACAACGTCAGCCGTGACGAGCCGTTCACGGTGGCGGTCAAGGGCAAGCCATTCGTGGTGGTGCCTTATACCTTGCGCAACAACGACATCGTGCGTTTCGATTCGCCGGCGCTGAGCAATGAGGCTTATCTGTCGGATCTGAAGGCCGAATTCGACGTGCTTTACGCCGAGGCAGGTTCGCGGCGGCGGATGATGTCGATCAGTACCCACGACCGCATTTCCGGCTCGCCGGCGCGGGTCAAGGCGCTGGAGCAGTTCATCCGCTATGCGCAAAGCCATGCCGGCGTCGCCTTCATGCGCAAGGACGAGATCGCGCGCTACGCCTTGCAGGCGGACAAGGTGCCGGCGGACTGAGTTCTTGAGTCGGGTTCCCAAACCGCGGGACGGTCATAGGCCGCGCCGCGGTTTTCTTAGAGCCTGTTTACGATCTTTTGTCTGTGCTTTGTGTGATCTTGCTAGGAGTATTGCACCAGGGGAAACAGGTGGGATGAACTAGGATGAGGTGGGATGAGGTAGGTGTAATCCCCGTCTGGGCCGGCTTCCAGCGTTTTAGTACGCTGCCGGCCTTTAATTTTTATGGCTTTGCACAGTGCCCTGAGAAGAGCGATAAATTTGTGCTTATTTTTGCATTCGTAGCGATGTGGCTTGAGGTACTTTGCTCGTTGTTGTTGACCGTACTCCCATCGTTTTTTGGCGTACGGCCAGAGTACGAGAAACCACACGATTGCGGTTTGCCATCGATCCTCTGCCCAGTAGTGGGCGCAGGCTATAGACACCGGTGCTGCGCCGCGCATCATGCTGTAAATTAGCCTGAGCGGGACGGACTTATTTGTATACCGGGGGTCGTTTGCTGCGTCTTCGGTTCGGTTGATCTGTTCAGATCGTATGTGGGCAGCCGGCCGGGCCTGGGACAGTAGGCTTTTGAGTCGATCGACTGCTTCCTGATCCCCCATCGCCGCTATGCCGTTGCAATGAACATGACTTGAATATCATACGTTAGTAATATCACTCCCTCAAGCAGATGAGGGCGCTGTCACGCCGCCAAGGCGCTAAGAAGTGCAGTGATTTCTTGTTGGTTTACCGTGTTCCTTGTCCGTAGGTAGCGATAGAGTATCCCGATTACCTCCGCTTTCTTAGCGGCTTCTAGTTCCAGGTGTTCCTCAACTAGCCATTCCTCAAGTGCACGAACACTCAGCTTAATTGTCCTGACGATTTCCTCGTCGTCTTGTTTCACTTCTTCCGCGGGCCCTGGCGCCGGCTTGTCGCCTTGCGCAATATTCTCCCTCCCTGTCGCCAGCCACATCAAATCAACCTCGGCAGCGATGGCTAGATTCACCATGGCATCAAACCGAGGACTGCTGTCGCCGCGGATATACGTTCGCAACATCACTTCCGACACCCCAACCGCGGCAGCGGCCTTTGAGCGCGTCCCAATTTTCTTGCAAGCCGCATCTATCCGCCCACCCAGGCCGGGTTGCAGAAAGGAAACAGCCGGCTCGGCTGTGTCCAAATGCTTTTCTTCGATCATAAGCCATTGTTCCGAAATAATATTTTCGCATCCGCGCACTGAAATCACCTCTCAACAATGGAAACCGAAAGGAAACTCTAGGCATGGCAATTGGAAAAACAAAAGAAAACCATTGTATCGAAAGTATTTAATCGATAACCTTCACTCATTGGATAACCCAACGGTAACCACTCATGAGTGAATCGAACACCCCAAAAAAACCCGCTGGCGATTGGCATCGAGCGGATGTAGTGGCGGAGTTGCACAAAGCGGGTTGGTCGCTGCGTAAATTATCTGCGGCCCATGGAATGAGTCCTGGAACGCTGAAATCGGCACTGGACCGGCCTTGGCTCAAAGCGGAGCAGATCATCGCTGCCGCAATTGGCTGCTCGCCAGAGACTATCTGGCCGAACCGCTACGCAAAGCGGCATTTTACGCCGGTTTGCCGTGCAGTGTCCGCCAATTCTCTTGAGTTCCGCCCTAGTCGCTTGGCTTCCAAGTGAATGGTAGAGAACCGTTCCCGGAATAACTACCACATCATTTCTCGTTCAGGAGTTTAGGCAAATGGGAAAACGACAATCACAAATCGTTCCATCGAGTCTTGATGAGGCGATTGAGCGCCAAGTCGACGCCGCCGCCAAACGTGGCCTGGTCCCCAAGCGGATGGCGGACCTGATGGGGGTTGAGGTGAAAACTTATTATCGCTGGCTGGCGGACAGCAGCATGCCGCTGAACCGCATTCGCCAATTCGAAACATTTTGTATGGCATCCCATATCAGTGAATACCTTTGCATGGCCCACGGCGACAAGGTCGTTGTTGCCATCCCATCAGGCCGTTCGGCCAAAGCTAGCGACCTTGGTGAAATGCAGGCCAACTTTGGCGAGGTCATCATGCTGCTGGAGCAGTGCTACCGCGACAAAACTAGCATCGCAGAAACCCTGACCTTGCTCAGTGTGGTTCTTTCTCAAGCAGCTTATCACCGCGAAAACATCCGCAAAATTTGCCAGCCCGAGCTGGACTTTCAGGGGGCGCAGATATGACCCCGCTACGGTCCTTTTTTAGTTCATCCGAACTTGCTGCAATGAAATTACCAGGATTGCCCGGCACCGCCCAGGGCATCCGCATTGCGGCAGAGCGTGAGGCTTGGGTTTCGCGCCCACGCACTAAAGGTAAAGGGGTCGAGTATTCGATCACCAGTCTTTCTGTTGAAGCCGTCCGCACCATCCAGGCCCGTGCCGCCGCCGCCGGCCGCATTGAACAACTGATGGACCCCACCGCCGCCCCGGCGATTCATAGCCGCATTCCTAGCTCGCAAATGAGCCTGCTAGACGCTGAAAACCGCCGCGAGGCCGACCGCCAAGTGCTGCTGCGGCTGCCGAAACTGACGCCAAAACAGGTCGCTCGCTTCGAAGCGCGCCGCAGTATCACCCTAGCCTGGTACACCTATCTCAAGCTCCACGGCATGCGGCCGTCGCGCAAGTTGTACGAAGCCTTTGTCAGCCACTTCAACGCCGGCCATCTGCAGGCGAATAAGGTGCAATACCCGGAGCTGGCCATTGCCACCGCCGGCGTGATTGAGCAGATCGCGCTGCGGACTCTGCAAATGTGGGTGTCCGACTACGAAAAAACCGGCCTTTCTGCCTTCGTCGACAAACTGGACGGCAGCCGCCAGCGCGGCCGCTGTCAGATCAGTTTGCAGCCGGATTTGCACAACTTCACTCTCGGCATGCTTGTCAGCAACCCGCATATCAAGCCGGTCCACTTGGAACAGGCCGCCGCCGCCCGTTTTGCCGGCCACAGCAACGTGTCCGTGCCCGGATACCACGCGTTCCGCCGCTTCATCAATCAATGGAAAACCGACAACGCCGAGCTGTTTACCGCCCTAATCAACCCGGACGCGTGGAAAAACCAGCACATGTCGGCGTTTGGCTCCGCATCTGAAGACGTATTCGGCTTGAACCAGCGCTGGGAGTTCGACTCCACCCCGGCCGATCTGATGCTGACCGATGGCCGTTACTGCCTGCTCGGCGTCATCGACGTCTGGAGCCGCCGCGCCAAGTTGTTGGTTGCCAAAACCAGCCGCGCCCTGGGCGTTGGCGTCCTGGTCCGGGCCGCGCTGCTGGACTGGGGTAAATGCGCAGAGGCCAAAACCGACAACGGGCAAGAGTATGTCGGCGTCTACGTCGACGACGTGTTCCGCGCACTGGACATTGAGCAGATCAAATGCCCGCCGTTCCAGCCCTGGCACAAACCGCATATCGAACGGCTGTTCCGCACCTTCTCGCATGACCTGCTTGAGTTGCTGCCCGGATACATCGGCCACAACGTCGCCGAGCGTAAAGCAATCGAAGCACGGCAGGCGTTCTCGGAACGGCTGTTCACCAAAAACACAGTGTTGGATGTCGGCATGAGCAGCCAGCAGCTGCAAGCGTTCTGCGACCAATGGCTGGTGCGCTACAACAACGCGCCGCACAGCCAGTTGGAAATGAGCCCATTTGCCAAAGCGGCGACCTGGACCGGCGAGGTCGAGCAGATCGACAACCCGCGCCTGCTCGACGTGCTACTTGCTGAGCGCATCGACCGCACCGTGCTGAAAAAAGGCCTGCAGATCGACGGCGGTTGGTTCATCGCCCCGGAACTTGCCGTCAACCTAATAGGACGTCAGGTCCAGGTCCGGCTGGACCCCACCGACCTGGGCCGCGTCTACGTGTTCCACGACGGCCAGTTCATCTGCGTGGCCGAATGTCCGGAACGCACCGGCATGGACCGCCAGCGAGTGGCGCAGCAGGCCAAGCAGTTACAGACCGCAGAGGTCAGCCGCCAGAAGCGCGAACTCAAGGCGCTGGCGCGCAGAGTGAACACCGACGAGGTGGTGCAGGAAATCCTGCGGGCCGACGCCGAGCGCGCCGGCAAGTTGGTCACATTGCCGCGGCCGGCCGCCGCCGTCGACACCGAGGGCACCCGCGCCGCCGCCGCCGCCGTCCAGGCGGTCGACAATCCCCAATCCAACATCCCGCTAGCGATTCAACGCCAGCAAGCGCTGGCCGCCAAAGCCGCGCCGGCCCCGGTCGACATCCCGCGCAGCGATGAGGCGATTTTCCGCCGCTGGCTGGAGCTGGCCGACCTGGTCGAACACGGCCAGCCGATACCCGATAACGAACAGCGCTTTTTCGCCAGCTTCCCCAAAACCCCGCGCTTTATGGTCCAGCAAGAAAAGCACCAACGGCAGCAGGCCAACCAGTCGCGCAACGTCGGAAATCATTAGCAACAGGAGCTTGAAACATGACTTTGAACGCTACCGCCGACATTACCAATGTCGATCTGATGCAGGCCACCGCGCTGCGCCTGCTGAACCGCCCCAGCGGCTCCGATGGCCTGGCCGTGATGTTCGGCCCCAGCGGCTACGGCAAAACCCAGGCGGCGACCCAGGCCTATCTGCGTCACAACGGCTATTTCGTCAGAGTCTCCGATTCCTGGACCTGCAAAACCTTCCTGCAAAAAGTGCTGGCTGAGATGGACATCCAGCCGGAGCGCACCACCAGCGCCATGCTGGACCAGGTCGCGCAGCAGCTGTCCACCAGCCAGCGGCCGCTGATCATCGACGAGGCCGACTATGCGGCGGACAAGCCGAGGCTAATTCAACTGATACGGGACATTCACGATACAAGCTGGCGCGCCAGCATCATTTTGGTCGGCGAGGAAGCGCTGCCGCACAAGTTGGCGCGCTGGGAGCGCGTCCACAGCCGGGTGCTGGACTGGGTGCCGGCCCAGCCGGTCAGCCTGGCCGACGCCCGCAAACTAGCGCCGATCTATTGTGCCGACCTGCCGGTCGCGGACTGCCTGCTGCAGCGCGTGGTTGACGAGGCCCGCGGCTCGGTGCGCCGCGTCGGCAACAACCTGAACCTGATCAACGAGGAGGGTCTGGTTGAGGGCTGGGAGGTGGCCACGCTGGACATGTGGGGCGCCCGGCCGCTGTACAACGGCAAAGCGCCGACGCGGAGACTGCCGCAATGAATGCGCCACGCAACGGCCGCAAGCCGGCTCAGCTGGAACTGGCCGGCGGCAAAAGCCCGCGCCAGTTGGCATGGGAAACCATCCGCGCCCGCCGCGACGGCTTCACGCTCAACGACGTCGCTTGCTACGCCGATATCGATATCCAGACCGCCAAAGCCTATCTGCAGGCGCTGGAACGCGGTGGCTACATCAGCAGCACCAGCCCGCGCCGCAACGCCATCGCCGCCAAAACCTACCAGCTGGCCAACGACTGTGGCGTCGATGCGCCGCGGCTGAATCGTCACGGCCAGGTGGTGAATCGTGGCATCGGCAACACAAACATGTGGCGCGTGATTCGCATGAGCAAAAGTGATTTCGACTATCACAGCATCGCCCGTAACGCCTCCACGCCAGACCACCAGATCGCCCCGTCCACCGCGAAAAACTACCTGCTCGCGCTGGAGCAGGCCGGCTATCTGGACATCGTCCAGCCCTCGCAAGGCAAACGCGGCGGCGGCAACAGCCCTTGCCGGCTGCGACTGCGCCCCATCCACCCCATTACCGGCAAAGCGCCGGGACCGAGGGCGCCGATGGTCCAGCTTCTGAAAACGGTTTACGACCCGAACTGGGCGCAGATCGTGCAGCAGGAGGCTCCGGGCGATGACTAACTGGATTGAGACCTTGCGCGCCGCTGTGCTGGCCCAGGGCCAGCAGGCGGTAGCGCGCCGGCTGAACTACTCGCGCACCACCATCAGTCTGGTGTTGGCCGGCAAATACGGCGGCCGCGTCGACCTGGTGCAAAACGCGGTGCAAACGGAGCTAGGCACCGTCGCGTGCCCGTTCTCCGGGCAGACCATCGCCCGCGACGTCTGCGCGACGATTTCGACAGAACCCATCCCCACCCATAACCCCAGCAAATTGGCGAACTGGCAGCACTGCCGGCATTGCCCCAACCGCAGCACAGGAGAGTGACGATGTTACATAGCGAAACCGCTGCTCTGCAGCGCATCCAATCAAATCAGCAGCTGCACGAGCAGCCTGTTGCCGGCCGGGATTTTTTCCAGATCCGCCGGTGCATGCTGGATTGCCAGCCGGCGCTGCAGCTGACAATCGATTTATACCGCCAGCGTTTTGAGGCGGGCCGCGTCGACTTCTGGAGCGACGACGAGCAGCGGATCGACGAGCTGCAGGTCAACATGCCGATGGGCCGCCAAGCCTTCATGCTCTTGTACCGGATAGCGCGCTGCTGCCAGCACCGCCGGCCGCTGAATCTCTACGTGGCCGAGGTCCGGCCATGACCGCCGCCCAGCCGCTGGGCCGGCCGGTGCCCAATGTCTACATGCTGGCCGGCGCCCACCGGATCGCCGCCGCGATTGAGCTGCTGAGCCGCGAGGGTTTGACGGTGCTGAGTTCGATACAGGAACACCCGTTGAAACCCACCATCCGCGTGCGCCACAGCATCCAGTGCGACCGGCTGATCGCCACCGGCGAGGCCAAGTTTTACTCGTTCGGCCGCAACGATGACGGCCGCTATCGCGAGGCCCAGTTCGAACGCGCCGGCTGCCGCGTGATCTGGACCCAGTACCGCTAAACCCCAGCCCACGACAACCCCGTAACGATCAGGAGCATGACATGCAAACCGAACGCAAAAACTATCTCGCAATCCGCCGCAATCGCGGGCTGAACCAGAACGAATTTTGGAGCCAGGTAGGCATCACTCAATCCGGCGGCTCGCGCTATGAGAACCATCGCAACATCCCGAAACCGGTCGCAGAACTGGTCCGCCTGCAGCACGAGCTTGACATCGACACGCGGCTGATCAGCAGCGGCAACGCCGACCTGATTCGCGCCGTGATCGGCGGGACGCTGGACGCCGAGCAGCTGCGCCAAGCCGCCGAACGCTTCCAGATGCTGCTCGCCTCCATGAACCGGGCGGCGGCGGAGGCCGCCGAGCTGGCCGGCAACGTCGACAAGCTGATGACGGGCCGGGAGGGCTGATCATGCAACTAGACCAACACCAGGCATTCAGCGCGCCGGCACCGGATGACGTTCCCGCCCCTGTACATCTGGACCCCGCTCCGGTGTCTTTGCCGGAGCCAGCGGCTCAACCCATCGACGCCGCGGAGTTGGACCAGATCGACCAGGCACTGGCCCGCTTCACCCGGCCATTCCGCATTGCCGTGGTGAATGACGGCTCGCTGGAGATTCAGAACCACGGCGGGAAATTGACGCTGAACGCGACAGAGGCCACGGCCCTGAACGAGTTCATGCGCCACGCAGCGCCGCTGATCGGGATGGCCGTATGACGCAGGCGGCGCTCGACGAGGCGACCCGGCAGCGGCTGGCTGCTGAGGTGGACCGGCTGGTAGCGATGAATATCGACCGGCGCACGGCGCGGCGGATCGTTTGGGACGACTACCAGGACGAACTGGCCGCCAGCCAGGTCGCCGCGCCAGCGCCGCCTGCTGATACCCCGGCGCCGGAGCCGCCGGCCAGTGTTCCCCCTCCTAATCATCCATTTTGGCGAGCGGAGGATGAGCCGCCACTCACGCCAGAGTGGTTGGAGAGGAACCGGCGGCAGCTGGCGCATGTGAAGCAATTGTTGAGGTGATGACGTGATGCAAAACGATATGCAAATCCCGGAGGGGTACTGGCAGGACGCCAAAGGTCATTTAGTGCCGGTCAGTTTGATCCGGCCCATTGATCAGGAACGGGACCGCCTGGTGAAAGAGTTGGTGAACAAGGCCCAGCCGATTTCTATGGCCCTGGCGGATTTCAAAAAACGCGCCTTTGACGACGTGGCCGCCTTTACCGAGCTGTCCTGGGAACAGTACGGCGTCCTGGTGGGCGGCAAAAAGGGCAATGTGACGCTGCATAGTTTTGACGGCCGTTACCGCCTGGAACGCGCGTTCCAGGACCGGATTGCCTTTGATGAGCGTCTGCAGGCGGCGAAGGTGCTGATTGATCAATGCCTGCATGCCTGGTCGGAAGGAGCAGAGCCGAAACTGCAGGTGATTGTGAACCAGGCTTTCGCCGTGGACAAAAAGGGCAAGATCAACACCGCCCGCATTCTGGCCCTGCGTCGTCTGGACATTGAGGACGAGCGTTGGCAGCGGGCGATGACGGCCATTAGCGAGGCGCTGCAAGTGGTCGGCAGCGCCATCTATATCCGGCTCTATGAGCGAATCGGCAAATCCGACCAGTACCGGATGATTCCCCTTGATATCGCGGGGGTGTGAGATGAGCGCACTGACAAACATTTTCGACTGGCCCAAAACCACCCTGCTCAATGTTTTAGACGAGGCGACTCACGCCGAGGGTAATCAGTTCGACATTGTGGAAATAGGACTGACCGATGACAGGGATTTCGCCATCGTGGTGATTTCCGGGCCTCACACCAAGGCGATAGCCCAGGCAGTTCGTGACGCACAGGAGGATTGGGATGGCTAACTGCATCAACTGCAGCGAGACGATGGGCTGGCTGGACCAGGTCAAGGCGGATGTGTTCGACAGCGCGGTCGGGCCGAGTCCGGTCATCGACCTGATCCTGCGCTGCCCGTACTGCAAACAGGAATACAACGCCTTTGTTCCCGTTGACGAACTGATCCCGCTAGGAGAGAGAGATGGTCCCCACGCACAAACAGATCGCAGCCGGACAGCGCCGGTCCCTGCTGGCCATGCAGCGGAAGCTGCAGGACATGGCCGCGCAGTGGGAAGACCTTGACGCCTACAACGCCGGCACCCTTGCGGACCTCGCCGAAAAAATTGGGGACACAGCCGGCGACCTTATCGAGAAAGGCTGACCCCGCGAAACCGCCTCGTGGCGGTCTGCCAGGCGTGGTGGCCTGGTACTGATGAGCAGCCGCATAACCATTGATTGACCACGCATCGGTGAGTCGCCGCCCCCTATCCATTCAACTGGGGTGCCGTCCTCTGATACCGCCGGCAGGCGGCTCACCCATGCGAGCAGGAGGAAACCACGATGACCGACCCGCGCAAACCGATGATCGTCAAACTGCAAGTCGCCAAGCGCAAGTTGCAAATGGACGACGCCGACTATCGGGCCATGCTCGCCCGCATCGCGCGCGGCAAGCGCAGCAGCACCCAGTTGACGCTGGCTGAACTGGACCTGGCGCTGCGCGAAATGCGGCGGCTGGGCTTTGTGCAAACGCCCGCGCAAAAGCACGGCCGCCGGCCTCGGCCGGGTGACTACCGTGCAAGCTTGATCGCCAAAGTTGAAGCGCAGCTGGCCAGCGCCGGCAGGCCCTGGAGCTACGCCCACAGCATGGCGCAACACATGTTCCAGATTGCCCGCGTTGATTGGCTGGATGCCGAGCAACTGAACAAACTGATGCTAGCGCTGATTTACGATGCACGCCGCAACGGGAGGCCGAAATGAACGAAACCCAGCATGAAGCGGCGATGTCCCGCGCGCTGCACCTGCTGCCGGAAAACGCCCGTCATCTGGTCGACATCATCGGCCTGGCCACCACACTGAAACTGGTGAATGCGTTTGGCGGCACCCATGTTTCCGTCCCCAAAACCACCCGCGAACGCGGCAGTTTCTCCGCGCTGGCCGAGGTGGTCGGCGCCGAGACTGCCCGGCTGCTGGTGAGGCGTTACGGCGACACCCGGCTGTACGTGCCGAAATGCGCGGCGGCGCTGCGTGGTTTGCGCGATGCCAACATTCGTGCTGATTATGATAAATGGTGCCGCGAGTTAGGGCATAATGCCACTGTCAACAACGTGCTGGTTCCTAAGTACCGGCTGTGCGACAGGCGGCTGGAAGACATTCTGTCTAAAACCGATGAAGTGCTGCCGGAGGCGCAAGGGAGCCTGTTTTAGGAGGGAGTGATGACCATTACCAACCGTGAACTCCGTATCATGGCGCTCCTTCTGGCAGCCATCGTTGCTGCTGGCGTGTACCAACACAAAGCCACCACTCCCCAATCTTCCCCCGCGCAGGCCCCAGGGCAGTCCATCTCCGCCGACCAGTTAGGCGATGCCTGGCCGCTGAGTGTTCCCAGCGGCAAAATCTACTGCGAGCGCGGCGCGCGCTATGTGTTTGAGCAGCCTAACGGCACGAAATGGGGAATCAACGGCGCGGCCATCGGTCCCTATCCCGCACTCCGGCCGCTGCTGCTGGACAACACCAATCCAGACCTGGCCTGTCGCCCCGACGAGCCCAACTGTGTCACGCCAAAAATGTCGTTGACGCCGTTTTTCGACATCGCCAAGAGTTTGTGCTGACAGTCAGTTAACCCGGCAACTGCCGAACCCCTTCCTGATCCCCTCGCCGCCGGTCGCTCCCTAATATCGCTCCCAGGTCAACGACATGAGGAGCGGCCGCCATGGCCCGAACCATCAATCTGATTGTGATTCACTGCGCCGCCACGCCCAACGGCCGGCAATTGGCGCGCAACGACAAACAAACCGCCGCCGGCGTCATCAATGTCTGGCACAGCCAGCGCGGTTTCCGGCGCAGCGGTCCGCGCGCAGCCGATTTCAACCCCCACCTCAAATCCATCGGCTATCACTACGTGCTGGACGTCGACGGCCGCAAATCGACCGGCCGGCATCCCGACGAGGTCGGCGCGCATGTCCAGGGCCATAACGCCAACAGTATCGGCGTTTGCCTGGCAGGCACCGACCGTTTTACCAGCGTGCAATGGAGTGCGCTGCACAGCCTGGTTAAAGCGCTGCGGGCGCAGTTTCCGGCTGCCAGGATAGTTGGCCACCGCGACCTATCCCCGGATCGCAACGGCGACGGCAAGATCACGCCCGACGAGTGGACCAAAACCTGCCCCGGTTTCACCGTCGCCGAATGGCTGGCGGGCGGCATGGCGCCGCTGGCCGCGCATCTGTTGGGCTGAGCCATGGCGCTGCGAGACCTGATTACCAACCCCGCCACCGGCCGGCTGTCCACCAGCGACAGCACTCTAGTCGGCGCTTTCGTAGCCAGCACGGCGGCGCTGTTGTACGCGACCGTCACCGGCCAGCTGAGCGAGTGGCTGTTCGTCGGCTACCTAGCGGCCTGGGTGACGCAGTGCCAGGCGTCGAAACGCGCCGCCATCGCCCGCGACGCGCTGCCGGCCAAACCGGAGGACACGCAATGACGCCCTGGTTGAAACCTGTTGGCCTGGCGCTGGCGATTTTCGCGGTGTCCGGCCTGATCGCCGGCGGCGGCTACCAGATCGCCGCCAATACCTACCAGGCCAGGCTGGAGCGGCTGCAGGCCGACTACGCCCGCGAGCGCCAGAGCCTGGCCGAGGCCGAGGCTGCGGCGCTGCGGGAGCAGACCGAGCTCAACGAACAGGCACACCGCCTGGGCGTTGAACTGCTAAACACCCGCGCTGAACTCGTTGCGGCCCATGCCGCGCTGAAACGGAGAATCCCCGATGCGAATCGCTCAGATGGCCCCGCTTTTACTGGTATCGGTCCTGCTGGGCTGCGGCTCTACGCCGACAACCTCGGCTATACCGACGCCGGCGCCGAGGGCCTGCCCGCAACCGACCCCGGAAATGCTGCAAAAACCGATGCGGCCGCCCCCGCCGAGGCCGGGCTACTACCCGTCGACATCCTGGCCCACTCAGCCGATTACGGCGCCTGGTGTCAGCAGATGGAGCAGCAGCTCGACAGCCTGAATCGCCTGTACCAGGTGCGCGGCAAATGACCGACTTCATGGGGCTGCTAATGAATGAGCGCGGCGATCTGCTCGACGAGCTGGACGTCACCAGCGACAGGCTGTCCGGGCTGATTCGGCAGATCGCGCCGCTAGGCGGAGATAGCGATTGTGCAAAAGAGGCCGCAAACCGCATGGCGCAGGCCAAGGCGGCGTGGACGGAGGCGTTTGATGGATCAGTTTGACCAGGCGTCGGCGCTGGAGCAGCTGCAACGCGACATCGCGCTCAGCGAGCAACTGGCACACGCCGCCAGCGGGCCGGGTTTGAGTCATTGCGAGGATTGCGGCGACCTCATCCCGCCGGCGCGGTCCAGAGCGATGCCAGGCTGCCGCCGCTGTATTTATTGCCAAGAACGAAGTGAGCGCCGCTGAGCGCCGAAGGGGGAAATATTGATCACATTGGAGCTGACATACCTGATCGGGCTGGCGCTCTCGTTTTTCGGGTTTCTGTTTGCGGCGGGAAAACTGTTCCTGGCGCAGGTGGACCGCCGGCAGAGCGAGCGGGACGACCGGCAGGAAGAGCAAACCAAGGCTCTGCTGAAACAAATGGGTCAGCAAGCAGACAGCGTGAATCACCAACTGGCCCAGCAGGCGGAGAGTGTGCACAGGCTGGAGCGGGACTTTTTGAAGTTCCAGGGGGACCTGCCCCTGGCATATGTGCGTCGCGAGGATTACATGCGCAATCAGACCGTAATCGAAGCCAAGCTGGACGCCGTGGCGCTGAAAATCGAGAACATCCAATTGAGGGCTCACCGATGAACGTGGATCAAGCGAAATTGCGTCGTGAATCGCTGCGCTGGTATCTGCTGCTGGCGCTGTACAACGCACGGCCGGAAGAGGTGTGCGAGGACATCGTATTGATGACCATGCGGACGCTCTACCCCGATGTCACGGCGTTGGAGATTCGAAAAGAGCTGGATTACCTGGCCGACCGGGTGCTGGTGAAGCTGCGCAAGGAGGGCAGCGGCCGATGGTGGGGCGACCTGACCCGCTACGGCGTCGATATCACCGAATACACCATCGACTGCGAACCTGGCATTGCCCGCCCCCAAAAATATTGGGGCCAATGAGATGGCGCGTCGCAACAGTGTTGAGCAGTTGCCAAAAGCGGTGCGGGACTGGCTGGACAAAGCGCTGATCGACGGCAATTTCAGCGGTTACAAGGCGCTGGAGGAAGCCCTGCGCGAACGTGGCTGTGCGGTCAGTCGATCTGCGATTCACCGCTACGGCCAGAAAATCGAACGCCGGTTCGCCGCCATCAAAGCCAGCACCGAGGCAGCGCGCTTGCTGACCGAGGCCGCGGCCGATGATCAGGACGCGCGCAGCGAAGCGGTGATCGCTCTGGTACAGACGGAGATGTTTGAAAGCATCGTCAACTTGCAGGAGGCCAATGAGGAAGACGTCCGACCAGAAGATCGCATCGCGCTACTGTCGAAAGCAGCAAAAAACATCGCCACCCTGGCCAGGGCCAGCGTCAACCAGAAGCGGTTTCGCCAGGAAGTGCAGGCGAAGGTGGACACGGCCGCCGCCAATGTCGAGAAGATCGCCCAGAAAGGCGGCCTGTCGGCCGAGGTGGCGGCACAGCTGCGTCGAGAAATCCTTGGGATTGCGGGCTAAAGCAACGTGGGCATGGGGACTGAAATGTATGAATGGCATGTGAAATACAGTGAAACGAAGATCAATGGCTCGCTCATATCTTGCGAGGTTTACACAGCGACGGTGATCGCCGACAGCGAGGAGGAAGCGAGGGCCATCATGGCCGAAGCGGAGCCGGACATGGTCATTGATAGCCTCAACCAGGGCGAGGCCGTGGATGAAAGCTAACCTGTCCGTTCAGCTCCCCAACACGGCAAGCCTGGATGCCCCGGCGGCCTTGATGGGCTATCAGCAGCGTTGGGTTGCCGACCCGTCGCCGCTCAAGGTCATGGAGAAAAGCCGCCGTACCGGCCTGACCTGGGGCGAGGCCTCGGATAATGTGCTGTCGGCTGCGACTGCGCGCAGCGCCGGCGGGCAGAACGTCTACTACATCGCGTACAACCAGGACATGACTATCGAGTACATCCAGGCGTGTGCGATGTGGGCGCGAGTTTTCAATTACGCGGCCGGTGAAGTTGAGGAAGGGTTTTGGGGCGGGGAAGATGATGCGGACAAACACATCAAGACCTACACCATCCGATTCCCCGCCTCCGGCTTCCGCATCGTGGCCCTGTCCAGCCGGCCCTCCAACCTGCGCGGCCGGCAGGGAATCATCGTCATTGACGAGGCCGCCTTCCACGACAAACTGGACGAGCTGCTGAAAGCGGCGCTGGCCATGCTGATCTGGGGCGGCAAGGTCCGCATCATTTCCACCCATAACGGCACCGACAACCCGTTCAACGACCTGATTGAAGATATCCGGGCCGGCAAACGCAAAGGCACGGTGCACCGGGTGACGTTCAAAGAGGCCGTGGCAGAAGGACTCTATCAGCGGGTTTGCCTACGGCTGGGCAAGGACTGGAGCGCGGCGGACGAGGCCGAGTGGATGGCGGGGGTCTACGCCTTCTATGGCGATGGCGCGGTGGAAGAACTGGACTGCGTGCCGGCCAATTCGGGCGGTGCCTGGCTGTCGCGGGCGCTGATTGAGCTGCGCATGTCCGAAGACACCCCGGTTTTGCGCTACGAGTGTAAGGAGGGATTCGAGCTGCTGTCCGACACCACCCGTCATCTTGATTGTCAGGACTGGATTGAGGAACACCTGGACCCGGTGTTGAAAAAACTGCCACCGGAGCTGCGTTCATTCGACGGCCAGGACTTTGCCCGTAGCGGTGATCTGTCGGTGCATGTGCCCTTGATTGAGCAGCAGAATCTATTGCATCGGGTGCCCTTCGTGTTAGAGCTGCGCAATGTTCCCTTCCGGCAGCAGGAACAACTGTGTTTCCACTTGCTGGATGGGTTGCCCAATTTTGCTGGGGCTGCGTTCGACGCTCGAGGGAACGGTCAATACCTTGCGGAGGTGGCCATGCAGCGCTACGGCGTGGAACGCATTCATCAGATCATGCCCACCGAGAGTTGGTATCGCGAGCATATGCCGCCATTGAAAGCGGCTCTAGAGGACGGCGAATTGATCGACATCCCCAAAGATAAGGACATCCTGGCCGACCTACGGTCGGTCCAAATCATCAAAGGCGTGCCGAGGGTGCCCGAAAGCCGAACAGCGGGAGAGGACAAGGGCCAGCGCCACGGTGATGCGGCCATTGCGCTGGCACTGGCCAAATACGCCAGCCGCGAAATCAACGCAACGCCATTGGCCACCCGTGGCTATCACGGCATCAGCCGCGGCATGCACGCCGCGTCCGGCCGTTTCGGCCGCGGCGCCTGGTAAGAGGACGAAAAAATGGCGAGCAGCATTGTTGGCCCGGACGGCCAGCCTATTAGCTCCGGCCTGTTAAAAACCACCATCGCCACCCCGACCACCACCGGGGTGCGTCAAATCGTCGCCGGCGTCGCCCAGGGGCTGGACCCGCAGCGGCTGGGCACCATGCTGCGCAACGCGGTGGATGGCAATGCCGGCGACTACCTGAAACTGGCCGAGGACATGGAGGAGAAATATCTCCATTACGGCTCAGAGCTGTCGACACGCAAACGCGCGCTGGTCGGTCTGGAGCTCTATGTCGAGCCGGCCGGCGACGATGCCGCCAGCCTGCGCGCCGCCGAGCTGGTGGAGCAGGCGCTGGAGCCGGTGCGGGCCAGCCTGTTCGATTTGCTGGACGCCATCGGCAAAGGGTACAGCGCGCATGAAATCGACTGGGACACCAGCGCCAAACAATGGATGCCCAGGGGGCTGCAATACCTGCAACCCTATTGGCTGCAGACGCGCAAAACCGAGCCGGACACGCTGTTTCTGCGCTCTGACCAGGACCAGGCCGGCGACCCGCTGCTGCCGTACAAATTTGTCGTTCACAAAGTCAAAGCCAAGTCCGGGGTGTTGATCCGCGGCGGCTTGGCCCGGATGGCGACTTGGGCCTACTTATTCAGCAATTTTGCGATCAAAGATTGGTTGACCTTCGCCGAGGCCTACGGCCAGCCGCTGCGGGTTGGCTACTACGAGAAAAGCGCGACGCCTGCGGACATCGACTCGCTGCTGCAGGCGCTGCGCAGTCTCGGCACCGACGCGGCGGCGGCAATTCCGAAAGACATGCGCATCGACTTCGTCGACGCCGGCAATAAAACTGCCTCGGTCGATATCTATGCAAAACTCGGCGAATATTTCGACCGCAACATCAGCAAAATCGTGCTGGGGCAAACGCTGTCGACCAATGCCGGCGAAAAAGGCGGCGGCGCCTATGCGCTGGGCCAGATCCACAACGAGGTGCGTGGCGACATCCTGGATTCGGACGTCGAGCAGCTGGAAACGACGCTGACCCGCGACTATGTCCGGCCGCTGGTCGATCTGAACCTGGGACCGCAGCCGGCCTATCCGGCGATTCGGCTGCGGGTCAACAAACCGGAAGACCTGACCGCGCTGGCCGGCGTCGTCAATACGCTGGTGCGCGCGGGTTTGCCAATTAGCCAGGACTCGGTTTATCAGCGCTTTGGTCTAGAGAAGCCGAAGGAAGGCGAGGCGTTATTGCAGCCCGTTGACGCCGGCGCTGGCCTGGCCCAGGCCGCCAATCGCTACCGCGCCGCCAACCAGCTGCAGCCGGGACAGAGCGGGCAACTGGACGCGCTGCAGCAACAACTGGCCCAGGCTGGTCAGCAGCCGCTTGACGCCATGCTACAGGTCATCCGCCAGGCGCTGGCCGATGCGCCGGACCTGGAATCGTTTCGCGCCTGGCTGCTGGACGCCTACGGCGATTTGCCTACCGATCAGCTTCAGCGCGTAATGCATACCGGTTTCAGCCTTGCCGAGCTGGCCGGCCGCTACGATGTGAGCCATGGCCGATAGCCTGGCTGCGGTGTTCAAGCGCCCCTGGGACACCCAGCTCGCCTATTTTCGGCAGAAACTGAATCTGGGCACAGAGCGCTGGACCGACATCATGAAAGGCCAGCACGACAAAGCGTTCGTTGTGGCCGGCGCGATGGCCGGCGATTTGCTGGAAGATTTGCGCCAGGCTGTCGACAAGGCCGTCGCCGGCGGCAGCACGTTGGCGGATTTCCGGCGTGACTTCGACAAGATCGTCGCGGAGCGCGGCTGGGAGTACAACGGTAGCAGCGACTGGCGCAGCCGCGTGATCTACCAGACCAACCTGGCTAGCAGCTATGCCGCCGGCCGCTGGCAGCAGTTGACCGACCCGGACATGCTCAAGGTCAGGCCATACTGGCGCTACAAACACAGCGACTCGGTGTTGCGGCCGCGCCCGCAACACCTGGCCTGGAACGGCCTGATTCTGCGTGCCGACGACCCATGGTGGCAGATCCATTTTCCGCCGAACGGCTGGGGCTGCCAGTGCAGCATTGTGGCAGTCTCGGAACAAGAGTTGCGCGGCAAATACGGCAAACTCGGCCCGGACACCGCGCCGGTCATCGAGACCCGCGAAATCATCCGGCCGGACGGCAGCAGCGTCTATGTGCCGGACGGCGTCGATTTTGGCTGGGACTACACCCCCGGCCAGGCCTACCTGGGCCGCCAGTTGCTGGACAAGGCCGCCACCACGTCGGCGCGGATCGGCGCGGCCGCGGTGCGCAGCGCGGCGGAAAACATCAACGCCCTGGACAAGGTGATCCAAGAACAATGGCGGCCGCTGGTGCAACGGATCTACCCGGACCCGAGTAACTACAAGCCGAGCAAGCAGCGCATCCACATTGGGGCGCTGGCCCCGGATCTTGTCGAGCACATCGAAACCGTGACAGGGCAGGAACTAGCCACCGCGGTGATCTCGGTTGACGACAGCGAGGTCAAACACGCGCTGCGCGATGCCGGCGGCAAGGCGGCAAAGCGGGTCAGCCAGGCGGACGCCCTGCGCGCTGTGGTCGGCATGTACCAACCGGAGCGTGTGTACCAGGTCGTCGAACAAAGCGAGTCCAAGGCGTTGTACCTGATGATCTACCCGGCCCAGGGCGGCAAGAAACACATCAAAGCCGTGGTCAGTGTCGGTTACCGCACAAAGGATAAGCAAGATGGCAAGCGGGTCAGCATTCAGACCAACACGTTAACGACCTTGGGCTATGTGGAACTGTCAGACTTGGATAACCCGGCGCAATACCGGCGGGTCAAATAAGGGGGGAATCACCGGGCAGGCAGGACGCCACTTCCTGCGTGGGCACTCCCTTGACGGGCTTGCCATACGTACAGGCGAATTCACGTATTCCCGCACGGTGTTTAATCATTATGAGTGAAAACAGCTTTGAAATCAAAGTAGTCAGCGACACCGTCGAGCAATCGCTGGCGCAACTGGAGCAGCGCGGCAAAAACTTGCGGCCGGCGCTGTTGGACTGGGCCGAATGGGCAAAAGACGAAACGGACCAGCGTTTCAATGAACAGGGCGACTGGTACAGCATACCCTGGCAGCCCAATGCCCCCGCGACACTCGCCGCCTATCTGCGCAGCCACGGCGGCCGCAAGAACTACAAAAAGGACGGCAAGCTGAGCAAGGCCGGCGAGAGGCGGCTAGGCGCAAAACGCATTCTGCAGGTCGATGGCAACCTGCGCCGCGCCGCGTTCAGCTATGCCGCCAGCGCGGACGAACTGAGGTTTGGCCCCTGGGGCAACGGCCTGGACGCCTACGCGGCGATCCAGCACCTGGGCGGCTGGGCTGGCCGCGGCCTCAGTGTCTATCTGCCTGCACGTCCCTACCTTCCGGTGGATGAGGACGGCCAGTTAGCGCCGCGGGCCGAGGCGGAGCTAGCATTAATCGTTAGTCGACACTTAGAAGATGGCTAATTGCTACTAGCAATGCATTCATTGCTATACCATGCTAAATAATCATTACAAGTTAGGGGCAAAATGATGATCCGTCGATTCTTTACGAACAATACTGTCATGGTGATTGGATTTGCCCCCGTATCTCAGGACACCAACCCACCCTTAGGTTGATGTTGCCGCCAGCAGCCTGAACTCTCGTGGGGAGCGGTATTTCAGCGCGCTGTGCGGGTGGTTCTCGTTGTAATGCTCGAA
>NZ_JAAOMA010000021.1:0-100305 GCF_011602385.1 Chromobacterium fluminis
GCGCTGGACCATAGCCGAAGACAACCGCCTCGCCCTGCTATGGGAAGCCTCCCCCGCGCCAGTGCGCCAACTATCGGAAAAACTGGGCCGCAGCCCGCTGGCCATCGTCTCCCGGTTGGTCCACCTGGGGCTGTACGAACACCAGCAAGCGGCGATGCAGGCCGACAACGCCCGCATGCAAACGCTGCAACTGCCGCCGCTCTGGGACGTGCCCGCCCCCGCGGAAAAGCCGCCCACCAGACCCGCCGCGCCGCCCGCAGCCGGCAAGCAAGGCGCGGTCTGGACCGTGACCGACGACCAACAACTGAAAACCCTGTGGCACAGCCCGGCCCAGCCGGACAGCCTGGCCATCGCCAAGCAACTGGGCCGCAGCCGCGGCGCCATCCTCGCCCGCCTGGTGCGCCTGGGCCTGTTCAGCGACCGCGACGCGGCGTATCAGGCGGACCAGGCGCGGCTAACCGGCTAGCCGCCCTCATCCTTTTCTAAATCACCAGTTCAAACGACACCATGGCATTCACCTTCGCAAATATTTTCAAGAATCGTCCCCCACAACAAGCAACTAAACCGGCAGCAGTTCCCGCTCCACAGCCAAGCGCCGCGCCAACGCCGCCGCAAGCCATAACGCCTATCCAACCCGCTAGCCCAATAAGCGTGCAAACTTCCGCGCCTAGCCTGCCGCCAATCACAGCTCAGCCCTCCGCTCCAGCCCAACCCGCCCCCAGCTCAGCGGAAAAAAAGGGCCATGAGGGCGAGAAAGCGCTCAACGCCTGGTTCAAGCAGCACAAGCTGGCCTATGTCGGCATCTGTCAGAACAAAAACAGCTTTGCCACCCTATTCCATGGCACGGCCAAACGGCCGGACTTCCTGCTCCTGCTGCCCTCGCTGGGCATGATCGCCATCGACGCCAAGAACTACACCCCATCGCGCGGCGAACTCACCCTCAGCCTGGAAGAAGAACTCAAAAAAGCGCTCACCTTCGAACGGCTATTCCGCCTGCCGCTGTGGTACGCCTACTGTGATAAGGGAAACATGGGCCAGAACTGGTACTGGATCAGCGCGCTAAAAGCGCTGGAAGTGGGCGAAGTGCGAGATGGCAGTAATGGCCAATTCCTGGCCATCAAGATGGAGCACTTTGAAACCATCGCCAGCCCCAAGGATTTGGCCAAGCTGTATACCCATACTTTGCCAAGTTTGGAGAAAGTGGCGGCGGGGGTTTGATTTGGGAAGTTGATGATGAATATATCGTCAATTTCTATACTTGAATGTTAATCACACAGAGATATATGCGACCAACTTGCATGACTTTGTTATAGCTTGAGACTCATCAGCGTCGGTCTGTTATTAGCATATGTAAGCAGAACAATTTCTGGAGCATAGCAATGTATAAAAAGTATCTTGAAGTTGCATGGATGAATGTTACGGAGTTTGTTCCACTCGACCTTGACAGCTTGTCGGAAAATATCCAAATCACTTCAACACTGGAAGAGTGGCCGGCAGCTGATGATACCAAGCCAAGGACATCCCGTTTCGTCAACTACAAGACCTATAGTCAGGTTGAACGAAGAGGCGATGGGGGCTTTGTCGTGAGAATTACCTATAAGCACGACAATAACCTGCATATCCAGTACGAGGATGCCTTATGGGGTGTTTCCACTATCGTGATTCCGCAAGGCGCTCGTAGCGGTGAAGCCAGTTGGAAAGGGTTTGATACAGAGAAATACGACGGTATGGTCCAGTGGACGTGGCGCGACAAGGAGGAGAAGCAGAGAACTCGCTCCAGCAAAACAGTCGTGGACCGAGATCAGCTCCGGTTCCGTCATGCGTTGCTGAGCCTGGATAAGTGCTGCGGCATCACCGGTGAAACAACGGAACGTGCGCTGGAGGCCGCACACATTGTTCCAGTAGCCGAAGACGGAATGGAGTGGCTGGAAAACGGAATTTTGCTGCGAGCGGATCTACACCGACTATATGACAAGCATCTGTTTACTATTCAGCCGGATGGCAAGGTGAAACTGCAAGGTGAGTTGTCGGATGCCTACATAGAACTGCTAAAGGATAAGAGACTACCCACATCAGTACTGACGCGAGTTAAGGCTGCGTTGAAGGTAGCTAACATGTAGAAGCTCCGACTTGATCCGACAGTCAGACATAGTCAAAATGGAAAACTGTCAGATCAGGTTTTAACCTCTACGCTTTACTCATTTAACAATATAATCAACCTCCAACTACAGCACTAAATTTCCCACCAAAACATGCACCAATCTTCACATAACAGAGGTTAATTTATCTTAACTCGACTGTCTGAGCAACAAACTCGACCAAGCTATTCTCTTCCGGCTCATAAAAAATTCGCTCATAAAGTCGTATAGGCACCTCAATTTTACTCCCCTTATAATTCACCCAACTGCTGCGCTTTTCAGGAGAAGCCGATTCAATACCTTTCTCACTCTCATCCTCAGTTGATTCCTGAAGCCAATTTATAGCCTCTATATTTGAGGCAGAAATAATCCACACATCGCCCTTTGGTTTAAGCACACTTTGTTCCGCGGCAGCACCATCTGCCTTCAAGCCATCATCGTCCCAGCGTAATCTTGAAAACTCCATGTCATCCCTCCCCCAGCCCTTGAAAGGATAAGCTTTATTTTTTTCAAACCAGATTATTTTTTTCTTATCAACAAAATCAGCTGCCTCTTCATTTCGACCCCATTTATCTTCACCATAAAAATTAACTGAAACTGCATAATATGGCTTTAGCGCCAACTCAAGAAATTTATGTTTTTTTTCAAAAAAACCAACACCCCAAGTGCGCAAATTAATTCTTGCATCAACCAAACGAAAATTATAAGAAGAAGAAACCACTCTATTCTTATCAAAACTTTCAACTAAGCCATTTTTCTTTTTTATAAACACTTGTACATCCACAGGCCCAGAGCTATCAAAGCAGAAGCTCTTTGGCCAGGGTTGCTTAGGAATGATTTCAAATGAAACGTCATTGTCTATAGCGCCATAACCCCGCACCATATCAGTGCCCTCTCGGATATGCCACTCAGCCCCTTTTGTTGATATCCATGACACATCTTCATAATGGCATTTAAATTTTTCATTCACCTCATATAATTTTCCATTTACATCAAATTTTACGTTAAACGAGTAGCTTTTAAGAGGAACTACCGGAGGTTGACATGCAGCAATAAAAGGAGTCAACAACAACACAAAAACACTATATCTCATAAAATAACCAAGCAGGTGTTGGTAGAATATCGAAAAATTATCATAAGCCTGTAAAAATAATACACCAAATCACTCTACAACCGAAAGCGACTCATAGCCACCCTATAAGCGTACAGGAAAAATTGCTCGAGAAAACAATACTTTTCAGCGTACTAAAACTACTTAACCTTGGTAGATTGACAGACAATCAGCCCAACGATCCTCCCGCCTCTGTTTAGTCCTTCTTTGTTGCACCTTTAGTAGGCACTCCATCTCCTTCAGGCTCAGAAATAGTAACCGCACCACTGCCACATTCCGCGCTAGGTCTATCTGTTGCATTTCTAGACTCAACGGTATCTTCAGAAGCCCTTTCACCCACCGTGAAGCTCCATGTCGCAGGCGGTACAGGACAGCAGCCTGTGCGCAGCGTACCGATGGTATCCAGCAAATCACCACCACCCAAACCACCAGACCCCAGACAAAAAAAAGCCCTCCGCTTGAGGAGGGCTTTTTTTGTGTGAGGCCGGTACTATCAATGCTGATGCCCGTGCTCGCCATGCACATGCTGGTGAGCGATTTCCTCAGCCGTTGCCGCGCGTACATCCACCACTTTGACGACAAAGCGCAGGGCTTTGCCGCACAGCGGGTGGTTGCCGTCCAACAATACCGTGGGGCCTTTGATCTTGGTGACGAAGTAGTAACGCGGCTCGCCATCCGGGCCGATGCGCTGGATTTGGCCGCCTACCTTCACGCCGGGCGGGAAGTCCGACTTGGGCATGGTGGTGACCAGGGCTTCGTCGCGTTCACCGAAGGTGTCTTCGGTAGCCAATTCCAGCGTGGTTTGAAAACCCGATTCCTGGCCTTCCAGCGCGGCTTCCAGCTTGGCGAACAGGTTGTCGTAATCGCCGTGCAGGTAGGAGACGGGCTTCTTGCCATCGTCGTAAACCAGGCCCTGGCTGTCGGTGACTTTCATGCGCAGGGTAACGGCGGTGTTGGCGGTGATTTTCATGGCAGGCAATAACAAAAAAATGGAAGCGGGAAGGTTCTCAGTTCAGCGAGGGAGTGTCAACTGAATCGTCTCTCGTTTGCCGGCCACTGAGGTGACAGCAGTAGCCTCTTTCATCAGGACGACGAAGGAGCACTGTGGCGAATCTGTCACCGAAGCTTCTATTTCTTCATAAACGGATCAATCCAAGTTGTCTTCAGATAAGAAAATGGGTAACCCCATGTTTACACATAAACTCCGAGTTGTTCTTTATAAATTCCATTTTTTTCTAATTATATCATGTGCAAAGGGTGACGATAATCGATAATGGAAGCTTAAAGCACCACTTCAATTTGTATGCTATACAAACCTGAAAATAATATGACAGCATCCATTAACCACGACTGCACCCAGTCGTAAAAAGTTTACCGTACAGATTATCAGACCGCATAATTTTTGGAGGTGAAAAATGTTTGAAAAAGGTATCAAAATTTCATGGTGGCATCCCACAGAGTACATCAACATCGATTTAGATTCACTTTCTACCGATGTAAAAATCAAGACAACAAACGAATGGTGGCCAGAAAAGAAAAAAATTCTACACTACACCACCAGCAGCGATATTACACAGCATGTTGATGGAGTATTTACACTTACAATTAGATATACTCCAGAAAATAATCCTCACTTACCCAATGAAAATACTTACTGGGGTACATCTACCATTGTCATTGAGCCAGGAGCACAGAGTGGTACTGCTACTTGGGATGGGGCAGATAATCATGACTATGATGGAACGGTAAGGTGGACACGGCTTGATGGTCTTTTCAAGGCAAAGAAGCGTACAACAACAACCAAGATGGAGCGCGAACAGACTCAGTTCCGTGCCGCACTGCTGAGCATAGATAGCTGTTGTGCTATCAGTGGTGAAACCACTGAAGCGACATTAGAAGCTGCACACATCATTGCATCGAAGTATGGCGGTGCAGAGGTGATTGAAAATGGTATTTTGTTACGAGCTGACTTACACCGCCTAATGGACACCAACAAAATTAAAATCCAGCAAGATGGTCATGTAGTCATTATCGACCAACTTTCTGATGATTATCAAAAACTGCTATATGGCAAGAAACTACAACCAACCATACTAAACCGGATTGCCCAGGCCTTGGCTAAAGCCGAGGAGCTAGGTCCGGTTGCTTCCACCGAGTAGGGAGTTCTCTGTTAATTAGCTTTGAATGGCCATTTAGACCACAGGCAACCTGTCTTAGTATCCGCCACTGAGGGGTAGCCCCATCCCCAACAGCCAGCCCCGAAGGGGCTGGCTGCCCTCCCCAGCTTAACTCCTCTTCTTCTTCCGCCCCAGCCTCCGCGGCAAGGCTTCCAACTCGTCCAGGCTGAGATGGAGGCGGTTCACCGCCTCCACATGCCTCGGCAGGTCCACCTGTTCCACCCCCAGGTTCAACAGCAGCTCCAGATAGTTGAAGAAGCTCTTGCACATGCGGCGGCGGTGGCCGCGTTGGCTGAAATCCATATCGCTGGCGATGCGGAACAACAGGCCGCGCGCGGAGTGCTGGCGGTTGAGTTTCAGCATCTGCGCCAGATGGGCGGCGTACTGATGGCCCAAGGCGCGGGCTTCACATTCATCCTTGGCGTCGGCCGGCTGCCAGTAATGCGGATAGGTGCGGCCTTTGATGCGGCGGATGAAGGGCAGACTGAGGTCTTTGGCGTGGGGGCCGGCAAAGCGGTAGCGCGAGCGCGGCCCTAGCGGCGGGAGTGGAGAGGCGTCCTGATGGACGTCTTGGGTTTCCGTAGCGGACGAAGTGAGTTCGATGCCTAGCACCGGATGGACAAGCTTTACCATTTGCAACCTCCTGAGCAGAAGGGCCCAGCCGCAAGGCGGCAGGGCGGGCACATGACAAGAGTTAGCCTACCGGTGAGTTCTTACGAAAGCCGGCGCGCCCGCGAGGGCGCCACTTGCCATGGCCCGCCCGAATAGGCAAAGCAATGGCAGCAGATACGCTGTGGAAACAGCGCATCCGCAGTAAGAACTCATAAGCGGGAGGCTAATCCCGAGCGCCGCGATTGCTGCGGCGCGGGGGCTATTGTTGAGGAGGAGCGGGAGGGCGTCAAGCCGGCGGGGTCCGGCAAGGGGAGTTGCAGCCATCATCTTGTGTGGCGCAGCGGGGTTCCGCGTGGGTATCGCCAGACTGTCTCTGCGTGGCCGCCAGGGTGATTCGATGTGTTTCCGGTGGGTATCGCCTGCGGCTCCACCCACCCTACCAATGCGAGCGGCTGCACGTAGGGTGGGAGGAGCGCAGCGATACCCACCAGCCGCCAGTCCCGGCGGGAACAAGCCATTACGCAGCAGAACGTAAGCGGTTCTAAGAGCCTGTTTACGATCTCGCGAGCAAGGGCGAGACAAGGCGAAAACGAGCGAAAAAGCGGAATGTACTTGTGTGGCGCAGAGGGGTTCCGCGTGGGTATCGCTACGCTCCACCCACCCTACCAATGCGAGCGGCTGCACGTAGGGTGGGAGGAGCGTAGCGATACCCACCAGCCGCCAGTCCCGGCGGGAACAAGCCATTAGCGCAGCAAAACGTAAACCGGTTCTTAAGAGAGAGGCACCGCATCCGCCGCCGACCCCGCCTGCGCATTAACTAGGGTGATGATGAAGTCCCGCATCCAGCGATGGCCGGGGTGCTGCTGGGTGCGGTCATGCCAGGCCATGCCCACTTCAAAGCTTTCGGTGGGTAGCGGAAACTCCACTTGTTTTAGCGCGTCGCCGCGGTCTTGCACCAGGCGCTGCGGCACCAGCGCGACAAAGTCGGACTGCGCCACCATTTCCGGCACAAACAGGAAGGACGCGGCGGACAAGGCCACGTTGCGGCGCAGGCCCAGCGCCGCCAGCGTGCGGTCCACGGGGGTGAAGAAGCCGTTGCCGTCCAAGGAGACGATGACGTGGTCCAGCGCCGCGTACTCTTCCACGCTCAGCCCTTCCTTCAGGGCGGGGTGGTCGCGGCGGCCAATCAGCACATAGTGTTCGTCAAACAGCCGGCAGCTGTTCAGTTTGGACGGGGCGGCCGGCGGGGTGAGCAGCGCCAGGTCCAGATCGCCCTGCTCCAGTTGCGCTTCCAGCCGGTGCGGGTCCAGCGTGCGCACCGCCACCCGCACGCCGGGCGCGCTTTTGTGCAGTTCCCGCGCCAGCGGGATCAGCAGCGCGGCTTGCAGGTAATCGGTGCAGGCGATAGCCACGGTGAGGTCCGCGCTGGCCGGTTCAAAGTCCTGGTGTCCGGCCACGGTGGCGCGCACTTCGTTCAGCGCCTTGCGCAAGGGCTCGAACATTTCCAGCGCCTTGGCCGTGGGGTACATGCCGCGGTGGACGGTCACCAGCAGCGGATCGTCAAACAATTCGCGCAGGCGGTTCAATTGCGCGCTCACCGCCGGCTGGCTCAAGCTCAGCCGCGCGGCCGCGCGCGTCACGTTCTGTTCCACCAGCAAGGCTTCTAGCGTTACCAGCAGATTGAGGTCGAGTCGTTTGGTATCCATCTGATGAATAGTAAGCAATAAAAACCGTGATTTCACGGATTGTTGACCACGCGTCAGACTGACGGCTTTCCCCCTTTAAACGCTTGGAGGCCGCATGAACCGACACGCCCTGATCATCCACGCCCACCCGGACCCGGCATCGCTGACCGCCCAATTCGCCGCGCTGGCGCGGCCGAACAGCGCAAGCGGCTTGCAGCGGACTTGGTGATCATGCTGCTTCCGCTGTGGTGGTGCGGCCTGCCCGCCTTGCATAAAGGTTGGATTGACCGAGTCTACGCTTAAAACCTGTTTACGATCAGCTACGCGTCGGCGATACGGCGTTGAAAACGTCTTCAGAATGCTCATGTACAACATATATTCCGCTTCTTCAGCCGCAACGCCTTGTCTCGCCCTTGCTCGCGAGACTTTGAACAGGTTCTGACGGCGCATATCGCCGGCTAACATCGGTTATAAACGCCAGCCCAGCCGCATGCCTTCATAGATGGCTTCTTCCGCGGTGCGCGGCGCCAGGCAATCGCCTATCGCGTGCAGCTCGGCGCCACAGCCGCTCAGTTCTTCCCATAAACCATCCTCGGCCTGGTGGCCCTGACACAGCACCAGGCAGTCCACGTCGCTTTCCACCATCGCTTCCTCGCTGGCGGTGTGTTGCAGGTACACGCTGTCGTCGTCGTGACCGTACAGCCGCGCGTACGGGGTTACCGCCACGCCGGCGCGCTGCAGTTGGCCGGCCAGGTGGTCTCGCACATACATTTGCAGCGCTTCGCCGGCATGGGTGCCGTTGACCACCAGCCTCACCTGGTGGCCGGCGGCGGCCAGCCGCAGCGCGATGCCGGGGCCGATCCAGTCGCAGCGCCAGTCCGCCACCAACACCTTGCCGCCCCGCACCGCTTCGCCGCGCAGCACTTGCCAGGCGTCCAGCACTGGCATGGCGCCGCCGCCTTCCAGCGCCGGCCAGCGCGGCCGCGCGCCGGTGGCCACCACTACCGCGTCCGGGGCCAGCCGCCGCACCAGTTCGCGGTCCACCCTGACGTTGCGCCTCACTTCCACGCCGGCCAGTTGCAGTTCCCGTTCCAGATTGGTGATCAGGCCGCCAAATTCCGCGCGGCCGGGCAGCAGTTGCGCCAGCAGAGCCTGGCCGCCCAGTTGCGGGCCGGCTTCGTACAGGCTGACCTGATGGCCGCGCTGCGCCGCGATCACCGCCGCCTTCATGCCCGCCGGACCGCCGCCGGCCACCAGCACTCGCCGCGGCGCGGCAGCCGGCCGCTGTTCGCCGTATTCCAGTTCACGGCCGCTTTGCGGGTGTTGGATGCAGGAGATGGACAGGCCGCGGTGGAAGCGGCCGATGCAGGCTTGATTGCAGCCTATGCAGGCGCGGATGTCGTCATGCCGGCCCTGTTCGGCCTTGGCCGGCAGTTCCGGATCGCAGATCAGCGCGCGGGTCATGCCGCAGCCGTCGGCCTGTCCCTCGGCCAATAGTTGTTCTGCTTCCTGCGGCTGGTTGATGCGCCCGGCCAAGAGCACCGGGATGCTCAGCGCACGCTTGAAGCGCGCCGCTTGCGCCGCCAGGTAGGCGGCCGGCAACGCCATCGGCGGCGCGATGTGGATGGCCGCGCCCAGGGTGGCGGAGCTGCCGGCCACCAGGCTGACGTAGTCCAGTTCGCTCTCCAGCGCCCGCGTCGCCGCCAGCGCCAGCTCGGCGTCCATGCCCTCGCCTTCTTCCTCGCCGGCGGAGATGCGCAGGCCCACCACGAAGCCCGGCCCGCCGCCGGCGCGGGCGGCGGCCACCGCTTCGCGCAGGAAGCGCAGCCGGCCGGCGTCGTCGCCGCCGTAGCCGTCTTGGCGGCGGTTGACTTGGGGGTTGAGAAATTGCGCCGGCAAATAACCGTGGCTGGCGACGATCTCGGCGCCGTCCACGCCGGCGGCGCGCAGCCGCCTTGCGGCCGCGCCGTAGCCGGCGATGATGTCGTCTATCATTTCGCGGCTCAGCGCGCGCGGCTGCACGTGAAAGCGCTCGCTGGGCGTCGCCGACGGCGCGTAGGCCACGCTCAGCAGGCCGTCGGCGCTTTCCATGATTTCGCGGCCGGGGTGGAACAGCTGGGCAAACAGCTTGCAGCCTTCGGCGTGCACGGCCTCGGCCAGTTGACGGTAGCCGGGCACGCAGCTGTCGTCGGTGGCCATCAGGGCGTGCGAGGTGTAGCGCGCGGTTTCGTGAACGCCGGAGACTTGCAGCACGATCAGGCCGACGCCGCCGCGCGCCCGCGCCCGGTGGTAGGCCACCAGCGCCGGGCTGACCCGCCCATCCTCCGGCAGCACGGTGTCGTGGCCGGTGGACATGATACGATTCTTCAGCAGCGCCGGGCCGATGCGCAGCGGGGTGAACAGCAAGGGGAACAAGGTGCTCATCGCGTGGACCTTTGATCGGGTTGGCGGACGCCATCGCAGTGGCGCTTTGATTTTGCTTAAATTAAAATTTATTGCAAATTTTTTTAATAAAATTCAAGCATGAACCGCGGCCAAGCGCCGTCGCACAGGATTTCATCGTGAGCAAAAACGCAACATCCGCCGCCGAGGCCCCGCTGCAGCTGGGCGCCCGCATCCGCCAACTGCGCAAGCGCCAGGGTTTGACGCTGAGCCGGCTCGCCGAAACCAGCGGCCTGTCCGTGGGCCACATCAGCCTGATAGAACGCGAGCTGGCCCAGCCGTCCATCAACGCGCTGGTCAATATCGCGCGCAGCCTGGGGGTGACGGTGCAATGGTTTTTCAACGACTCCGCCGAGCAGGCCGAGGACGAGAAGGACTACATCGTGCGCCGCGAACAGCGGCCGCGGCTGGACTACCAGAGCGGCTTCGTCGACCACTTGCTGACGCCCCGGAACCAGCGCCAGCTGGAGATGATCCATTGCCTGATCCCGCCCGGCGCCAGCTGCGACGAGGGTTACAGCCACAACGGCGAGGAAGCCGGCTTTGTGCTCAAGGGTTCGCTGGAGTTGTTTGTGGGCGAGCGCCAGTTTCATCTGGAACAGGGCGACAGTTTCGCCTATTCCAGCAGCGAGCCGCACCGCTACCGCAATCCGGGCAGCGGCGAGACCATTGTGATATGGGTGATTACTCCGCCCAGCTTCTGAGAACCAGGCCAAAGTCTGCTGCGCTTCAGCGATACGGCGTTGAAACCATCTTCAGAATGCTCATGTACCATTTGTACATTCCGCTTCCTCAGCCGTTTTCGCCTTGTCTCGCTCTTGCTCGCGAGATCGTAAGCACACTCTGAGAAGAAGCTATTCAATGTCTGCTGCGCTTCGTGAAGCGTTGCACGGCGAGTACCGCGTCGAAATGCTCACGCACCAGCAAAGCCGCTCCCTCAGCGGCTTTCGTCTTTTCCCGCGCTGGCTTGCGCAGCGCCCGACCCGCTCAAAGCCTGCCGATGCCGCAACAGTTTTTTAATAAAAGCAAAATAAATTTTACAGTTTTTTGATCGCTTCCTAGACTGTCCCGGCCGGCGCGGATAAGCCGGCCACGCAGCATCAGAGGAGACCGATCATGAAATTGACGCATCTGAGCATCGCCGCCAGCCTGCTGGCCGGCGGCGTCGCCTCCGCCAGCGAACTGGTGGTGGTGTCCTACGGCGGCGAGAACCAGGCGGCGCAATCGCGCGCCTATTACGCGCCCTATCAACGCCAAAGCGGCGTGCGCATCGTCGCGGACGCCTGGAACGGCGAGTTCGCCAAGATCAAGGCGATGGCGGCCACCGGCCGCGCGCGCTGGGACGCGGTGGAGGTGGACGCCGCGGCGCAGGGGCGCGGCTGTGAGGAGGGCCTGCTGGAGAGGCTGGATTACAAGCGGATAGGTGACAAGGCGGACTTTGTGCCCGGCGCGGCCCAGCCCTGCGCCATCGGCATGTTCCTGGCTTCCATGGTGCTGGCTTACAACGAGGACAAGCTGAAAACCGCGCCGCAAAACTGGCGCGATTTCTGGGATGTGAAGCGCTTCCCCGGCAAGCGGGCTTTGCGCCGCGGCGCGGCCTACACGCTGGAGATCGCGCTGCTGGCGGACGGCGTGCCGCCGGCCCAGGTCTACAAGACCTTGGCCACGCCGGCCGGGGTGGACCGCGCCTTTCGCAAGCTGGATCTGCTCAAACCTTATATCCAATGGTGGGAGAGCGGCGCGCAGCCGCCGCAGTACTTGTTGTCCGGCGACGTGGTGATGAGTTCTTCCTACAACGGCCGCATCAGCCTGGCGCGGCGCGAGGGCCGCAAGCTGAAGATGGTGTGGCTCAACAACATCAGCGAGTTCAGCTACTGGGCGATTCCCAAGGGCTCGCCCAACAAGGACGAGGCGCTGAAGTTCATCGCCTTCGCCAGCCGGCCGGAACAGCAAAAGCTGTATTCGGAGCAGATGCCTTACGGCCCCAGCAATCGCAAGGCGCTTAGCCTGCTGCCGGCCGCGGTCCAGGCCGACTTGCCCAGCCACCCGGCCAATATGGCCGGCTCTCTGGCGATGGACGCCGCGTTCTGGACCGATAACGGCGAGGCGCTGGAGCAGCGCTTCGCCAGTTGGGCGGCCAAGCGGCCGTAAACAGCGGCGGACGATCCACCGCGCATTTCGCCAGTTCCCAGCAAGGCCCGCCGCCGCGACGGCGGGCCGTCAGGCTAGGCTCAGACCAGCCCCCACAGAGTGAAGGCCACGTCCGGCGTCCAGCCGGGGTTGGACCGGTGCGCCTGCAAGCAGCGGTAATGCAGGCCCTGATAGCTGACGCCGTCGTCCACTTGGTAGTCGTGCTCGTTCAGCCACTCGGGGAATTCCGGCTCCGGGTCACCGCCGGTGGTGCTGGCGCTCACGCTGTTGCTGGGGCCGGAGGCCTGGCCCGCGGCGTCCAGCGCGGTGACAAAGTAACGGTAGGCGGTGCCGGGCCGCAGGCCGCTATCCAGATAGTTGAGCGCGCTGGTCTCCCCAGCCGGCTGGCCGTCGCGGTTCAGCTGGTAATGCGTCACCGGCTGCTCGCCGCCTTGCGAGGCTTCCCAGCTCAGGCTGATGGCAGTGTCGCTGCGGCTGTCCACTTTGAGGTTTTGCGGCGCGCCGGGACGGCCGCCTTCGTCGCCGCCGTGGATCAGTTCGGCGTAGTCGCGGACAAAACCCCAGTCATAGGGCCGGCCTTCGGCGTTATGCCCGGCGTCCCAGTTGACGGACCAGGTCATCAAACCGCGGATGGGGTTGCCGTCGGCGGCCAAGCGGCTGAAGGCGCGGTACACCGCGCCGGGGTCCGCCACGAAGCCGGTGGCGGCGGCGTCGTTGTTGGCCGGCAAGCCGATGGCGAACTTGTCCGCCGGAATGCGCAGGAAGCCGCGGGTGCCGTTGACCAGGCTATCCGTCAGGTAGTAAAGGAAATCTTCCTTTTGTTCCTGGTTGTCCTGGGACAGCCAGGCGTTCAGTTCGTCCACCCAGACGCCGTCGCCGCCCTGGTTGTAGTACTGCGGGGCGATGAAGTCGTAGTAACCGTCCAGCGCGGCAAGATACGGCGCGTATTTGTCGCCCACTTTCAGATAGGGGAATTCCGGCGCCATGCTGATGATGAAATGCCGGCCCTGGGCGGCGTAATGGTCTTTGACCCGCTTGAGCGCGGCGGGGATCACCGCGCTGTTGTCGGCGGCGGCGATGGCGCTTTGCTCCAGGTCGATGTCCAGGCCGTCAAAGCCGTAGGTTTCCACCAGGCGGATGATTTCGTCGGCCAGCGCTTGCTCTTGCCCGGCATGCAGTTCGATGTGGGCGTCCGCGCCGCCCAGCGAGATCAACACCGCCCGCCCCTGGCGATTGAGCTCGCCCACTTGTTCGCGGAAGGCTTGATCGCTCAGATTGTAGGGTTTGAAGGTGGGGATGCCGGCGCCCTTCATGAAGGCCACCGCCAGGATGTTGTAGTCGGCCGGCGCTTCCGCCAGCGGCAGGTCCGCGGATTGGCCGCCCTGATAGCCGTTGCCCGGCTCCGACGGCCAGTTGTGCCAGAAGCCCATCAAAAAGTTGCCTTCAATCTCCGGCATCAATGCGGCGTCGTCGCTCAGCGCGCGCTGTTCCGGCTTGGCGAATTGGTTCATCTGCCCTTCCTTTCATGGTGGCGACGGCGGCGGCCCAGGCCGCCGCGCGTTGCCAGAAGCGCCTTGATTAGCTGAAGTCGAAGTCGATCACTTGATAGAAGGCGTTGCCGGTGTCCGCCACTTCCCACACCGCCAGCACCACGTGGTAGCCCTGGCGTTCCGGCAGCCTGACATTGTGGATGGTGGGGTCCGGCGGCATCAGTTCGGCGCCGTGGGACCAGTACGGCTGGGCGGTCAGTTCCACTTTGTAGAAGGGCTCGGATTCGAACTGGGCGCGGCTCAGCGGCTGGTTGGGATTCCAGCCGGGCTTGGTGATGAAGTAGTTCCAGCGCCGGGTCAGATGGACGGCGTGGTAGCTCCAGTGGAATTCCTGAGTCTGGCCGGGTTTGACCGGGTGCTTGTGCCAACGCTCGGCGCTCTGCTCGTCCAGCACCGCGGCGAAGGCCTGGCCTGCGCTGGCGATCTTGCCGTCCGCCGGCGGGGCCACATTGGCCACGTCGTCCGGCGCCAGCGGGTCGCGCAGGCCGCCCGCGCCGGCGGGGAAGAATTTGCCTCCTTCCAGGCCGTTGACCTGCCAGCTTTGCAGCGAGCATTGGGCGTTGACGCCGTCCACGCAGAACTGGCCGCGCGATTCCGGCTTGAACACTTGGCCATGGCGCGGCTGTTGGCCAGGCCTGGATTCGACATTGGTGTAGCTCATCAGGATACCCCCGGGTTGATGTCAGGACGGCGGCGGCCGGCGCAAGCCGGACCGCCCGCCGCCCACATCTTATTATCCCGATGGAATGCGCAATGCTGTCCTTTCAGCTGGACACCAATTTCAGTTCATGGTCTAGCGGCCTGGCCAGACGCCACAGCGCCTGATCCAGCCTCGCGTTGTCGCCGCGGGGCTTTGGCAACGCCGGCGCCGGTTCCGCCGCCGCTAGTGCTTGTTCAATAAAGGCGTGGATCCGCGGGCGGCGCGGTCCGCGCATGGACTCGCCGCAGGCTATCTTCACCGCCAACAGGCGGTTGATCTCAACAGCCAGTTCGGCGTCGTCCACAACGCCGGCAGCCAGTTGGGCGAAGCGCGTCGGCGGCATGCCGCGCCCGGCATCCAGCCAGCGCACCGCCAGCAAAGCCCTCAGCACGTACAGGTATTTTTTCAAGCACACGCTGTCGTCCTGCAAATGGGCGTTGAAGTTCTTGCGCGCCATCGCCAGGTAGTGCCAGCGGCACTTGAGGTCCGAACGGAAGTCCGGCGCCAGCCCGCGCAGCAGGCGCAGAGCCTGCGGGTCCGCCCGGTACACCAGCGGCGATTGCAACCATTCGCACAGCGTGGGGTTGGAGCCTTGCAGCAAACGCAGCGCTTTGCGCAGCTCCCAGCCG
This sequence comes from Chromobacterium fluminis, assembly GCF_011602385.1. Taxonomy (NCBI): domain Bacteria; kingdom Pseudomonadati; phylum Pseudomonadota; class Betaproteobacteria; order Neisseriales; family Chromobacteriaceae; genus Chromobacterium; species Chromobacterium fluminis. Next base: position 15,196 of record NZ_JAAOMA010000021.1, read on the forward strand.
CTGATGTCCAGCTCATCGTTGATCGGCAGTTCGATCACGTCGCGCTGCGGCATCACGCGCAGATACCATTCCGGCTCGTGCACGTAGATGAAGCGCACGTCGTAGTCGCTGTCGGGCGATGGAAAGCCCCAGGCGCGGCTGCCGGATTCGCAGGCGTAGAGCACCCGCACCCGATGCCGCCGTTCCAGCGCGTCCAGTTCACGCCCCACCCGCTCGCGCATCGCGTCTTCCAGCGGGTGTTGAAATAAAAATTCTCGCATTGTCTCTGTCTCCAGGCCGCCGCAGAGCCTCCAGCTCTGTCGGCGCCTTTCTTTAGCGCGGCTAACATGGTTCGTTTCACGCCTGAGGCAAATCGGCACAACGCCGCTTCAGGGGTTTGTTAGCCGCTACTAGAACCTATTTCCGATCCGCTTCGCGTAGAGAGACCTCACACGGCGAATGCCGCCGCGAAATGCTCTTGCACCGTACGCGTCTTCGGGCGCAACGCCTGGTTTCGCCCTTGCTCGCAAGATCGCAAACACGCTCTTTGAACCTGTTCAATGTCCGCCGCGCGCCAGCCAAACGGCTAGCAAAGGGCGTTAAAAAACGCGCGCGCCGGACCGGGAACGGGCCTTCACCCTTTCACGCACACCACCTGGCGCAAGGTATGCACCACTTCCACCAGGCTGGACTGCGCCGCCATCACCGCGTCGATGTCTTTGTAAGCCATTGGGATTTCGTCGATCACGTCGGCGTCCTTGCGGCATTCCACATGGGCGGTGGCGCGCCGCTGGTCTTCCAGATCGAAACGGCGCTTGGCTTCGGTGCGGCTCATCGCGCGGCCGGCCCCGTGGCTACAGGAGCAGAAGGCTTCCTCATTGCCCAGGCCGCGCACAATAAAGCTCTTGGCGCCCATGGAGCCGGGAATGATGCCCAGTTGCCCCTTGTGGGCGGCCACCGCGCCCTTGCGCGTCACCAGCACGTCTCGGCCGAAGTGGGTCTCGCGCTGCACGTAGTTGTGGTGGCAGTTCACCGCCTCCACTTCGGCGTCGAAGGACTTGGCGATCACGCCGCGCGCGGCGTCCACCACGTGGCGCATCATCAGTTGGCGGTTTTGACGCGCATAGTCCTGAGCCCAACCCACGGCTTCCACGTAGTCGTTGAAATGAGGGCTGCCCTCTTCGAAGTAGGCCAGTTCGCGGTGCGGCAAGTTGGCGATGTGCCGGCGCATATCCGCCTGGGCCAGTTCAATGAACAGGTTGCCGATGGCGTTGCCCACACCGCGCGAACCGGAGTGCAGCATGAACCAGACCCGGTCCGCCTCGTCCAGACACACTTCGACGAAGTGATTGCCGGTGCCCAGCGTGCCCAGGTGGAGGTGGTTATTGGTTTTCGCCAGCTTGGGATATTTGGTCGCGATGACGTCGAAGCCCGGCAGCAGCCGCGTCCAGACGGCGTCCACGCCGGCCGGCGGCCGTTGCCAGGCGCCCTTGTCGCGCCCGGAGCGGGGGGAGCTGCGGCCGTGCGGCACCGCGGCTTCGATGGCGCCTCGCAAGCCGCCCAGTTGGTCCGGCAAATCCGCGGCGCTCAGCGTGGTGCGCGCCGCCATCATGCCGCAGCCGATGTCCACGCCCACCGCCGCCGGAATGACGGCGCCCACGGTGGGGATCACGCTGCCGATGGTGGAGCCCTTGCCCAGGTGCACGTCCGGCATCACCGCCAGGTGCCGGAAGATAAAAGGCAGCTGCGCGGTTTGCAGCAGTTGCTCGCGCGCGGCGTCCTCCACCGGGACGCCTTGCGTCCACATCTTGATGGGCGCGCCGTTGGGCGCTTGCAGGGTTTGGTAGGGATTCACGGTCATATTCTTGTCTTTCTTTGTGCATATCTGTTTTTGGCGCGCTGCCGGCGCGCTTCGCCCCAAGGCGCGGACAGGCTTGCGTCTCCGCACCCATTTCGCTTATTGCCAGAATCGTGCCAGCTTGATGACAACTCGAAATAAAACCAACAAGCCATTGATTAAACAATAACAAACCTTCCACAAGGGAACGAGCCGCTGTATTTCGCAAAAACACAGGCAAGTCTTTTTTGATAAAATAATCTATTCAATTATCCAAATAGATAAGATATGCGCGAGAGAGTGGCGATTGGTTTCCTGGGCACTGTGCTGGACCGGCGCGGCCACGGCGCCGAGCGCTGGAAAAAATGGCGGCCCTCGGTGGGCATTTGCGCCCAACCCGACATGCCGCTGCGGCGGCTGGAATTGCTGCACGACAACCATCATTCGCGGCTGGCTCAGTTGACGGCTCAGGATATCGCCGCGGTGTCTCCGGGCACCGAGGTGCGGCTGCATCCGGTCAATCTGCAAGACCCGTGGGATTTCGAGGAGATGTACGCGGCCTTGCACGACTTCGCCGCGCGCTACGCCTTCGACACCGAACGCGAGGACTACCTGGTCCACATCACTACCGGCACCCACGTGGCGCAGATTTGCTGGTTTCTGCTCACCGAATCCCGCCATCTGCCGGCGCGGCTGCTGCAAAGCTCGCCGGCACGCCAGGGCCAGCGCCTGGCCGGCGAGGTCAGCCTCATCGACCTGGATCTGTCGCGCTACGATCAGATCGCGCAACGTTTCCGCCAGGAGAGCGACGACACCGTGTCCTTTCTCAAGTCCGGCATCGCCACCCGCAACACGCGCTTCAACCGCATGATCGAGCAGATCGAGCGAGTGGCGGTGCGCTCCGACGCCCCCATCCTGCTCAGCGGCCCCACCGGCGCGGGCAAGAGCCAGCTGGCGCGCCGGCTCTACCAGTTGAAAAAGACGCGCCATCGGCTGGACGGCCGCTTTGTCGAGGTCAATTGCGCCACCCTGCGCGGCGATAGCGCGATGTCGGCCCTGTTCGGCCATGTGAAGGGGGCGTTCACCGGCGCGCACGGCGAGCGCGCCGGCCTGTTGCGCAGCGCGGACGGCGGCATGTTGTTTCTGGACGAGATAGGCGAACTGGGCCTGGACGAACAGGCGATGCTGCTCAAGGCCATCGAGGAGAAACGCTTCTTCCCTTTTGGCGGCGATTGCGAGGTGCACAGCAATTTCCAATTGATCTGCGGCACGGTGCGGGACTTGCGCCAATGGGTGCGCGCCGGCCGTTTCCGCGAGGATTTGTACGCGCGCATCAATCTATGGAGCTTCGACTTGCCCGGCCTGGCCGAACGCCGCGAGGACATCGAACCCAATCTGGAGTTTGAACTGGCGCGCCACGCCGAGCAGCACGGCCTGCGCGCCCGCTTCAACGCCGAGGCGCGCCGCGCCTACCTCGCCTTCGCCGCGTCTCCGCAAGCGCGCTGGCAAGGCAATTTCCGCGAGCTGTCCGCCTCGGTCACGCGAATGGCCACGCTGGCCGACGCCGGCCGCATCGACGAGGAAGGCGTCAGCGAGGAGATCGCGCGGCTGCGTCACGGCTGGCAAGAGCCAGCGCCGGACGAAGCCTTGGCGGCGTTGGACCCGGAGCGTCTGACGCAGCTGGACCTGTTCGACCGCACGCAATTGGAGGGCGTGCTGCGCGTCTGCCGCGACGCCGCCTCGCTGTCCGAGGCCGGCCGCCGGCTGTTCGCCGCCTCGCGTCAGCTCAAGGCCCAGCCCAACGACGCGGACCGGCTGCGCAAATATCTGGCGCGCTTCGGCCTGGATTGGGAGCAGGTGCGCCGCAGTGATTTAGGCTGAACGGCCTATTGCCCGGGCGCGGCCGGCGGCGTAGCATCCATAAGGTGTAAATTATATATATCTTAAAAGGCGACCACCATGTCGGACCCGCTCTCAGCCGAACAGCAACAAGAAGTGGACTTGGCGCGCAGCTTGCTGCGCCAGGTCATAGACCCGGAAATCGGCGTCAACATCATCGACCTGGGCCTGGTCTATCGCATTGACCCGCAAGCGGAGCAATTATTGATCGAGATGACCATGACCTCGCCCGCCTGCCCCATGGGCGAAATGATCATGGACGAAGTGGAATTCGCGCTCACCCACGGCCTGCCGCCGCAGCGCCGCATTCATGTCAATCTGGTTTGGGAGCCGGCCTGGTCGCCGGAAAGAATGAGCGAGGACAGCCGCCGCCATTTCGGCTGGCAGGCATGAGCGCCCGGCTGCCCTGGCTGGGCCTGGCCGCGCTGTCCCTGCTCTGCGGCGCGCTGGCCGGCCTGGCGCGCCTGGGCTGGGCCGTCCCGGCCGCCACCGCGGCGCTGGCCGGCTGGCACGGCGCGTTGATGATAGGCGCCTTCTTCGGCGGGGTAATCAGCCTGGAACGGGCGGTGGCCTTGAATCGCCGCTGGGCCTTGCTGGCGCCGGCGGCCGCGGGCCTGTCCGGCCTGAGCCTGATCGCCGGCCTGCCGCCGCCGGCGGCGCAGTGGCTGCAGACGCTGGCCTCCGTCGTCTTGCTGGCCGGCGGCGTCCAGGTGCTGCGGCGTCAGCCCGCCGCCTTCACCCTGACCCTGGCCGCCGCGGCGCTGTGCTGGCTGATCGGCAGCCTGGCCTGGCTGCTGGGCGGCGATTTGCAAGCGGCCATCCCCTGGTGGCTGGCCTTCCTGATTTTGACCATTGCCGGTGAACGGCTGGAGCTGACCCGCTTGCTGCCGCTTGCGCCCTCGGCCCGGCGCGGCTTCGCGCTGGCGGCCCTGGCGCTGTGCGGCGGCGCGGCGCTGTCCCTGTGGCGGCCGGACGCCGGTCTGCGGCTGTACGCGGCGGCCTTGTTGGCGCTGGCCGTCTGGTTGCTGCGCCACGACATCGCCCGGCGCAATGCGCGCCAGCGCGGGCTGACCCGCTACATCGCCGTCGCCCTGCTCTGCGGCTACGGCTGGCTGGCGGTGACCGGCGCCTTGGGCCTGGCCGGCGCGCTACTGCCCGGCCACCCCTGGCGCGACGCGGCTTTGCACGCGGCCGGCCTGGGCTTTGTGTTTTCTATGGTGTTCGGCCATGCGCCCATCATCATTCCCGCGCTGACGCGGCTGAAGCTGCCTTACCGCCCGCTGTTCTACGCGCCCTTGGCGGCTCTGCACCTGTCCTTGCTGCTGCGACTTTACGGCATGCTGGACGGCGCTTTCGCCTGGCGACGCGCGGCCGGCCTGCTCAATGCGCTGACCCTACTGTTTTTCGTCATCCTGCTGCTAAGCAGCCTGCGGCGCGGCCGCGCCCCGGCGGATAGACCCCGGAAAGAAACCACATCATGAAGCGACACCCCGCCTTGCAAGAATTGTCCCGCGAACACCACCACGCCTTGAAAATGGCGCGCCAGGCCCGGCTGGCCGCCGAATCCGGCGACCCGGAACGGCAAGCGCAACTGGCCGCCGCGCTGCGCGCCTGGAGCGCCGACGCGCTGGAACGGCATTTCGCGGAAGAAGAAACTACGCTGTTGCCGCGGCTGGCGCAGACCGAGCACGCGGCGCTGGCCGCGCGCGCGCTGGACGAACACCGCCGCCTGCGCGAGCTGATCGCGGAATTGGCCACGCCGCAAGCGGCCGCGCTAACGCGCTTCGCCCAGTTGATGGAAGCCCACGTGCGCTTTGAGGAGCGCGAGCTGTTCGAACGTTTTCAGGCTGGCCTGCCCGCTGCCGACGGCGCGGCGCTCAGTCCCTAGGCAAATCCAGCGCCATCTGCCGGCGCAGCCACTCCAGCACCGCCCGCCGGCGCGCGTCGCCGTCGAACGGCCTCGACGACAACAGCACATAGCCGGAACCGTCCTCGCAAAAGCCGGCCGGCGCCGTCAACTGGCCCAGCCTCAGCGCATCCGCCGCCATATAGAGCGAGGCGATGGCCAGGCCCATGCCCGCTTCGGCCGCCTGCAAGCTGAGGTAAAAATGTTCGAAACGCCCAGCTTCTCCCGCAGCTTCCACGCCCTTCGCCGCCAGCCAGCGGCTCCAGGCCTCCGGCCGGCTGTCCGCGTGCAGCAGGGGCAAGGCGCGCCAGTCTCCGCCCGCGGCCAGCAGCCGCGCCGGCGCGCACACCGGCCCCATCCGCTCCCGCGCCACTTCGGCCACGTAATCGCCCAGGCCCCAGCCGCTGTCGTCGCGGCGCAGCGCCAGGTCGATTCTCTGTGAGGAAAAATCGACTTTCCCACCGGCGGCGGATAGCAGCAACTCAATGTCGGGATGTTCGGCCTGGAAAGCCGGCAAACGCGGAATCAACCAGCGCATCGCAATGGTGGGCTCGCAGGACAGCCGCAGCGGCGCGTCCGCCTGTCGTTGCGCGCGGGCCGCGCCCTGCTCCAGCACGCGCAAAGCCTCGGCGCAGCTTTGGCGAAAGCTCTCGCCGGCCGCGGTCAGAAACACCGCCCGGTTGCGTCGTTCGAACAGGGCCACGCCCAGCCCCTCCTCCAATTGCTTGACCTGACGGCTGACCGCGCCGTGGGTCACACACAACTCGGCGGCGGCTTTGACGAAGCTGCCGTGGCGGGCGGCGGCTTCAAAGGCGCGGACGGCGGTCAAGGCGGGAATGCGATAGCTCATCTGTGATTTTTTCTCACGCAATGCAAGGACAATAAATCGATTTTCCCCGCGCGCCAAGCCCGCGACAATCGCGGCGTCCTCTTCTGAAAGCCTTGTCGCGATGAATGAACTCCTGACCGTAGCCCTGCTTACCTTGCTCGCCGTGATCAGCCCCGGCGCCGACTTCGCCGTCATCACCCGCAACAGCCTGCAATACGGGCGCGGCCACGGGCTGCTGGGCGCCTTCGGCATTGCCTTGGGCGTGCAATTCCATGTGCTGTGCGCGCTGCTGGGCGTCAGCCTGCTGCTCAGCCGCACGCCCTGGCTGCTGGCCGGATTCAAGCTGCTGGGCGCCGCCTACTTGCTCTACATCGGCTACCGCACCTTCGTCCAGCCGCCGCTGGCCGCCGGCCCCGCGGATAGGGGCGGCCAGCAGAGCGCCTGGGCCGCGCTGCGCGCCGGCCTGCTGTGCAATGCGCTGAATCCCAAGACTTCGCTGTTCGTGCTCAGCCTGTTCAGCCAGGCGGTGAACGCGGACACGCCGCTGTCGCTGCGCGCGGGCTACGGCCTGTTCATCTCCGCCGCGCATCTGGCCTGGTTCGCGCTGGTGGCTTTGCTGTTCACTCAGCCGCGGCTGCACGCCGGCATGCTGCGCCGCCAACGCGGCTTGAACCGGATCATAGGTTGCGCCTTGATCGGCCTGGGCGCCGCGCTGGCGCTGCGCTGAAACCGCCCATTTGTCATCAAGCAAGCCCTTTTGTCTGGCAAACTGCCATGCTGTGAACCATCACGCATAACGGACAAAAAATGGTCATACCGGGGACTCTCATCCGCCCACTGCTGGCGGCGCTTGGCGCATGCTGGGCGCTGTCGGCCGCGGCGGCCGACATCAAGGCCTATACCGAGGACCTGCCGCCGCTCAGCTATGTGGAAAACGGCCGGGTCAAGGGCTATGCCGCCGAGGCTTTGCGCCTGGTCGCGGCAGAGGCCGGGCTCAGCCTGGAAATTGACGTTCAGCCCTGGCTGCGCGCTTACGCCACGGTGCGGAAGACGCCGAACGCGCTGTTGTTCGCCATGGTGCGCACGCCGGAGCGGGAAACGCAGTTCCAATGGGTGGGGCCGATAGGCCCGCGCCGCGTCTTCCTGTACCGGCTGTCCGCCCGCCGCGACATCCGCCTGGCCGGCGCGGCCGACGCGCGGCGCTATCGGGTAGGCGCGTTGGCCGGCTCCGCCGCCTTCAACCGGCTGGCGGCGCTGGACCCGCGGCGCGAAGGACTGGACGCCGGCCAAGACGACGCGGCCAACCTGAACAAGCTGCTGCTGGACCGCGTCGATCTGGTGGCGATGCTGGACTGGGCGATGCGCTGGCATCTGGACAAGCTGAAGTTGCCGCCGCGCACGGCCGCGCCGGCTTATTTGCTGGACGGCGGGGGGCAATACTGGTTCGCGCTCAATCCGGACACGCCCCCGCAGCGCGTCCTGCGTTTGCAGAAGGCCTTGAACCGCGTCGCCGCGGACGGCCGGCTGCGGCGGCTGCGCCGGAGCTATCTGGGCGATTAAGAACCTGTATACGATCTTGCGAGCTAAGGCGAGACAAGGCGAAAACGGCTGAGAAAGCGGAATGGTCAAGTGGTACATGAGCATTTCGAAGCTGTACTCACCGTGTAACGCTCCACGCGCGCAGCAGATCGTAAACAGGTTCTAAGCCGGGTCGAAGCCCGGCGGCGCCAGCTTGTCGCGCAGCAGACGGATTTCGTCGCGGTGCAGCGCGGCCAGCGCCTGCGCCTGGTTGCGGCCGGCCTCGGTCAGATGGATTTCCACCTGCCGCCGGTCCTCGCGGCCGGGCCGGCGTTCCACCAGGCCCAGCTCCTCGCAGCGGCTGGCCAAGGCCACCACGCCGTGGTGATGGGATTGGAGGCGTTCCGCCAGTTCGCCCACCGTGGCCCAGTCGCGGCCCGGATAACCTTGCACATGCAGGAGCAGTTGGTATTGCAGCGGGGTCAGGCCGTGGCCGCGGCAGGCGTCTTCGCTGAAACGCAGGAACACGCGCAGTTGATGGCGGAATTCGGACAGGCGTTCAAAATCCGCCTTGCTCAGGACGGGGGAGTCTGAAAAGGGATTCATGCTTGAATTTATATCACATCATGATACATATTGAGAGTAGCTTACCACCCGCCATGCCAGACCGTCCTCAAGGAGCTTTGCCATGAAACTGAGCCATTATCCGAAGATGCTGTTTTCCAGCCACGGCGGCTGGGACGAGTTGCGCGGGCGGCCGCCGTCGCCGCGCAGCTTGATGCTGAAGCTGGTGCTGCCGTTCTCGCTGCTGCCCGCCTTGATGATTTGCTACGCCGGCCTGGCCCATGGCCAGCTCTACGCGCCCGCAGCCGGCCTGGACCGCTGGCTGGCCGCCGCCGCCTTGTTTTTCGTCGCCGAGCTGGCCACCGTGCCGCTGATGGCCTGGACGCTGCAAACCCTGGCCTCCAGCCACAAACTGGCCGCGGGTTTCGATCAATGCTTCCTGCTGGCGGCCGGCGCGGCGGTGCCGCTGTGGCTGTCCAGCCTGGCCTTGCTGGCGCCGGATTTCGCCTTCAATCTGCTGGGCGCGCTACTGGGCCTGGCCGCGTCCTTCGCCCTGCTCTACCACGGGCTGCCGGCCATATTGGGACTGGAAGAGGAAGTGGAGTCGCAGCACTTCGCCTATAGCGCGTTGTGCGCCGGCGCGGCCGCCTGGGCGTTGTTGCTGGCCTTGGTGCTGCTGCCTTTGTTCGGCGGCTGGTGATTCAAGCGGGCGGCGGCAAGCGCGTCACGGTTTCGATGCGGGCGATGCCGCCCTCGCCGCAATGGTGGACCACCACCACCTTGGCGGCCTGGCCCTCGCGCAGCTCCTCCGGCGGCAAGCCCAGGTCTTCCGCCAATTTCTCCAAAGTGACATTGGGAATAGGGCTGCGTTTCTGCTTGCCGGTGAAGCGCCAGTAATTGAAGCGCGACCACAGCAGCAGGCATAGCCCGATCAGCGCGATCTCCAAGCCGTAGTCGCGCAGCTTGCTCAGGTGTTCCGGCGCGTCCTCCGCGCGGAGCGCCGCCGGCAACACGTCCCGGCCCCAGATCAGGTAGCCTACATAGGCCAGGGCCGGCAGCCACAGATAGAACCACGCCAACCAGCACACCAGAGTCATCAGCCAGGACAGCAGCCGCTGCAAGGCGCTCATATTGTGCGAGGCCTGGATGATCAGGCCATCTCCCAGCCGGCTCATGCCCTCACTCCCCGGTCCGGGCTGACCCAACGCGCGCGCTTGCCCTTTTTGCGGAACACGGCCTGCGGGAAAGCCACGATCGTGGTGCAGACGTTCAGCAGCCAGTAGACCAGCGGATACCACACCATCCAGTAGTAGTTCTTGCCCAGTTTGGCGTCGTACTGGCTATCCATCATTTTGCTGATCATGAACTGCAGCATGCAAGTGCCGCCCAGCACCATGCCGTGCCAGCGCGGAATCAGCGGCGTGCCCATCTGGGGCAGCCAGTCGCCCAACACCAGGCTCAGCAACCAATAGACGATGATGCCGGCCATGGTGTAGGACCACACCACGCTGAGGAAGTACTCGGAATACACCGGCCACATATGGCGGTGCCGCCAGGTGCGCAGCACCCAGGCGTTGCGCATCAGCGCCTGGGTGCCGCCCTTGGCCCAGCGCAGCCGCTGCTTCCACAGGCCGCGCAGGGTTTCCGGCATCAATATCCACACCAGCGCGCGCGGTTCGAAGCGCACGTTCCAGTGCTTGAGCTGGAGTTTCCAGCTGATGTCGATATCCTCGGTCAGCATGTCCTCGCTCCAGTAACCCGCCTGGTAAACCGCGGTCTTGCGGAAGGCGGTGATCACGCCGGACACGGTGAACAATCGGCCGTAAGTGCGCTGCGCGCGCTTGATCAGGCCGATGATGGCGGTGAATTCCCCCACTTGCAGCCGCCCCAGCAAGGTGGTGCGGTTGCGGATGCGGGGGTTGCCGGTGACCGCGCCCACGCGCGGCGAGGTCAGGAAATGGCGCATCAGCCATTTGCCCGCGTACGGGTCCAGCAGCGCGTCGCCGTCTATGCATAGCAGGTATTCATGGCGCGCCAGCGCCAGCGCGGTGTTGAGCCCCACCGCCTTGCCCTGGTTGGTGGCCTGGTGCACCACGCGCAGCCGCGGATGCGCGGCGGCCAGTTCGTCCAGGATGGCGCCGGTGGCGTCCCGGCTGCCGTCGTTGACCGCGATCACTTCGAAATCCGGATAGTCCAGCGCCAGCGCGTAGGCCAAAGTCTCGCGCACATTGTCTTCCTCGTTGTAGCAGGGCACCACCACGCTCAGCGGCGGGTAATCCAGCGTTGGCGGCTGGTTCAGCGGCGGATCTTTTCTTTCGTAGTGGAGGTAGTAATGCACCGCCCCCACCATCCACAAATACGCCATGAACAACGGATAAAAAAAGGCATATGCCAACAGCAGTATCAATGCCAGGTTCACAACGCGTCTCCTCGCCCCTTGATGCGATGAATCATCAATCGTCTATGCGGTCCCCCGCCGCCTGCCTTCATTCTTCCGGCCTCGCCGTCAGCGAGAACACTCGCTTGAACGTCTTCAGCCTGGGCTGGTCATGGAACAGGTCGTCCGGGTAGTAGGCGATATGCCGCGCGCCCAGGGTGTTGAGTTCGCGCACCGTGGCCGCCAGCTCCGCGGTGGGGATAGGCTTGCGGCTGCGCCAGTCCACCGCCTGCAGTTCGAACACGGTTTTTTCCAGCGCGCCCGGCTTGGCCGCCACTTTGTCGAACAGACGCCGCATCCAGGCCTTGGGATCGGCCGCGTTTTCCATATACGGCATCGCCATCACCGCCACCCGGTCGTAGCGGTTCAGCGCGCTGTCGAAGGACTGGGCGAACCAGGTTTCCGAATCCGGGTTGAGCACCACCTCGGCGTAGAGATTGCGCGCGGTGCGCAAGTCCGGCTGGTATTGGCGCACCACGGCCGCCAGTTCCATGCTGAAGTCGTCCAGCAAGGCGGTTTTGGCGTGGGTCCAGCGCGCCATTTGCTCCGGATCGGCGCGCACTTCGGCCACGCCGGCGGCCAGGCCCTGCCCTTGCCGCGCCTGACGCGCCGCCGAGCCGGCGTCTTCGAAATCGGACAGGGTGGCGTCGTCGTGGAACAACAGGCCGCCGAAACGGGAGCTGCGCGCCAGGTCTTCGTAAATCTCCCGGATCAGTTGGCGCACAGGCGGGGAATACGGGGTCAGCCGCGCATAGCCCTGCGCCTTGGCCTGAGCGCCGCCGGCCTGCTCCGCCAGCACTCGTTCGCCTGCCAGAGGATGGCCGGCCGGCAGAGCGAAGCCCAGGAGCGGCATCCAGGCGTAGACCCTGACGTTGGCCCGGGTCTGCAATTGCCAGGCGGCGCGGTTGAACAGGTCCGCGCGCATCGGCAGGTGACGGTTGGGGAAATACAGCGCCTGCGCCACGCCGTCGCCGTCGGGATCGGCGAAGGCCTGCAGGTAGACGGTGCTCACGCCCATGGCCTTGACCCGGTCCAGCAGCCGGCCCAGGTTTTCGTCCTGGCGTTTGGGGTCGGGGTCGTAGATGTAGTCCAGGTCCACGTGCATGATGCGGCTGGGTTCGGGCCGGACGCCGTCCGGCCAGCCGTTCAGCTGCTTGAATTGGTAAGCCAGATCGGCCAGGTCCATATTGGCGTCCAGCAGCACCCGGCGCAGCGAGGACAGCGGGGTGCCGCGGTCGTTGATGCCCGCCCCCAGGCCCATGGTCACCGGCATGCCCTCCTTGGCCGCCACCTTCGCCGCCTGCGGCGAATAGCTGCCGTAAGGCCACACCATCGCTCTGGGCGCCGCGCCCAGCCGCGCCTTGAGCAGCGCGCTGTTGCGGCGCAAATCGTCGCGGATGCGCGCCAGATAAGCCGATTCGCTTTCATAGCCGCCGGCGCGGTAAGCGCGGGCGGTCAGGGCCGGCTCCAGATTGCCCTGGGGATTGGCCAGCACGCCCAGATGGGAGGCGTAGCTGTGGCTGGCCACTTCCACCAGGCCGCTGGCCCGCATTTCGCGGATTTGCTCCCAACTCAGGAATTTGCTCCGCCCCGCCACGCCGTCGCCGTAGCCGACCTGGCTGCCCTCGGGCGCTTCCAGCCAACTGCCCACCAACGCAATCACGGCCGGCGCTTGGAACAGCTTCAGCACCGGATAGACATTGGTGTACACGCTGCGATAGCCGTCGTCGAAAGTCAGCAGCACCGCCTTGTCCGGCAAGGGCTTGCCGCCGGCGCGGTCGTCCAGCACCTGCTGCAAGCTGACGAAGCTGTAGCCCTGGCCCCGCATCCATTCCATCTGTTTCACCAGCGCGCGGGCGTCCACCGCGAACGGGTCCGACGCGCCGCTATCGGTCTTGTCCACCTCGTGGTAGCACAGGATCACCAGCCGCCCGGCCGCCGCTTGCGCCCAGCCGCTCCACAACAGGCAGGCCGTCATCAGGGCCGCCAGCCATTGTTTCATTTTCATCAGAAGCGCCAATCCAGATTGAGATACACCTTGTTGCCGGTTTCCGCCTTGCCGTCATAGGGATGGCGCACCCGGGTGAAGCCGTAGCGCAGGCTGCCGCGGCTGCCCCAGCGCCACTCTTGTTCCAGCAGCAGGCCCCACACGCCGCCGGCGCCGAAGTCGCGCTGGGTGTAAGTGCCCAGCGTCAAGCCCAGGCGCTGATGCCATGTGGTTTCGTACTCGCCCCACAGCTTCCATTCCTGCATCGCCGTCACCGAGGCCTCGCCGTCGGCGCGAGGGTTGAAATAGCGGGCGGACGACACCGTGTCGTTGGCGCTGGCCGCCAGCGTCAGAATGGTGTTGAGCTTGTAGCGCGGGCCGCTGACCCAGCGCTGGTCCCAGTTGGCGGACACGGCGCGGCGCAGATTGCCGTCGGACAAGGACAGAGCCTCGGCTTGCAAGGCGTAGCTGCGATAGTCGTCGGCGCGGTACTGCAAGCTCAGTTGGGTCCGGTTGCCGCGCACATCGTCCAGGCGGCCTTTCAACGGCGCTTCGGCGCTGTTCAGCTCAAAGCGAGCGCCCAGCGTCCAATAGTCGTCCGGCGTCCAGTCGTAGCCGGCGAAAGCGCCGCCGCGCCGCCCGCCGTCTATCTGGCCGGTCAGGCCGAATTCGCCGCGCCCTTGTTCGCCGCGCCATTCCGCGCCCATGCCCAGCGCCTCGTAACGGGCCGAGGCCGACTCGTTCACATAGCTGGCGCGTTGCAACTGGTGCAGACCAAACAAGCGCCAGTGGCCGAACGGCGACGAATACAAGCGCGCCGAGCTCTCCCAGGCGTTTTGTTCGCCCGCGCCCTGGCCGCCGCTCAAATCCTTCTTCCCCTCCAGCACCAGTTCCGGCCGCCGTTCCAGCCGGGCGCGTTCCCTCAGCTGGCGCACGCTGGCGTTGTCCACATCCAGCTCGCTCAGCCTCAGCAACTGGCGGTCCGCCTCGTCCAGCTCCTGCAAGTCCAGCGCCGCGCCGGCCAAGCCGGTCGCCGCCGCTTCCGGCTGATCCGGCTCGTCCACGCCCAGCCGGGTGAACACGCCTCGCGCCCGCCGCGGCCAGCCGCGCATCAGGGCCAGGCTGCCCTGGTTCTGTCGCAATTCGGGATTGAACGACGCCTCGTCCAGCAAAGCCTCCATCTTCTCCCAGCCGCCGCGGGTGTCCTCTTGATAGGCGGTCACCATCGCGTCCAGCAAGGCCACGCGCTGGAAGGCCGGATTAAACACGCGCCTGCCGCTGGCGCGGTCGGTTTTCTGCCGGGGAGCTGCGGCTTGCAACACGGCCAGCTCCCGGCGGCAGGCAGCGTGCTGGCCGGACTCCAACAGGGCGTAAACCAGGCCGATGCGCCAATCCAGCGCCTCGTCCGCCTGCGGCGCGTCGCGCAACGCCGAGCGGTACAGCGCCTCGGCCCGCAGCGGCTGGCGCAGGTTGAGATAGGCGTCGGCCAAGGCCGCGCGGGCGTACGGCGACCACGCCTGGCCGGCCTGCTGCCGGTCCAGGTCTATGGCCTGCGTCGACAAGCCTCGCTGCTGCAGCATTTGCACGCGGTCGTCCACCGCCAGCGCGGCGAACGGCGGCCGCGCGGCTTCCGGCCGCGCCGCGATGTCCTGATTAAGCTTCAGCGCCGCGTCGGTTTGCGCGTGCCGGCCAGGCCCGCTGTCCTGGCTTTCCTGGATGCGTCCCCAGCGGCTCAAGGTGGCCGCGCGGTCGAAATCGACCTGCAAGGCCAGCCGGGGATCCGCGATGGACGCCTGGCCCGCTTGCCACGGCGCGCCCAGGCGCAGCAAGCAGCCCAGATAACTGCGCTCCAGTTCCGGGTCTCCGGGAAAGCGCGCCCGCGCGCGGATCAGATAGTCCAGCGCCTGGGTCAGGTCCCCGCTTTGCAGCAAGACGTAAGCGCGCGCGCGGGCCAACTCCAGTTCGTCGGCCGGCGAGCCGGGCGGCGCGGCGTCCAGCGTGGCCAGCGCGGCCGCGGCCTGCCCTGCCTCGGCCTGGGCCATCGCCAGCCCGGCGCGGTAGCCCGCCGCCGGCTGACGCGCCAACAACAAGCGGTACAGCCGTTCGGCCTCCGCCGCGTCGCGCTGATCGCGCGCTACGCGCGCCAGCCGCGCCAACGTGTCCGCCGACATGTCGGCTTCGTGCCCCGGCAGCAGCCGCAAGGCCTCCACACCGCGTCCGCTCCAGCACAGCAGGGTCAAATAATCGTCCAGCAAGGGCGCGGCCAACGGTCCGCGCGCGCGCTCCCGCTCCAGCAACGCCAGCGCCGGCGCGGTCTGCCCCGCCCTGGCCTGGACGATGGCCGCCGCGTACTCCGGCTGTTTCCAGACTGGCGTTTCCGCGCCCGCCGCGGCGCCGGCCAACAACAAACCAGCCGCCAGGCTGGTAAATAGATTTCGCGTCATGCTTGACCCGTCATGGTCTCTATCAACATCAAGTTATAAGTTATTAAACGAATACTAAATTCCACTCAATTAGATAGCAAGTTTTTTTTCTATTTAAATCTATTATTTAAGATAACCCGCATGGAAACCTACCCTACTCGCATGAGGCCAATATAGCCGCTGGCGCGCGGCTTGCTGGCTCGACTAATGATTCCGTTCTTCCCAACAAAAAATACGCTTGACGTATAGTATGTATAACGTACCATATAGCGACAGGCGGCCGCCTTGCCTCATCCACTTAAGGAATCAAACTATGGCTATCGAAGTATTGGAATTGCACCATCATGGCTTGCGCATGCCGCTGAACCTGCTTGAGGCCATGGGCGCGTTTTACCGCGACGTGCTGGGCCTGGACGCCGACGCCGGCCGCTGGCACATCCCCGGGGTGCCCGGGTTTTTCCTGGACCTGGGCAACGACTGCCAGATCCATCTGCTGGGCAACGACGGCGTGTCGCCGTACGCTCAGGGCGCGGATCAGGACCCGGTGGACAATCACGTGGCGCTGGCGGTGCGGGACATCGCCCAGGCGGAGGCGGAATTGCTGCGGCAAGGCATCGCCCACTGGAAACAGGCCAACGTCGCCGCGCCGGAACTGACGCAATTGTTCCTGCGCGACCCGGCCGGCCACTTGATAGAGCTGCATCAGATCGGCCATTGCCGCTGCAAAGCCAGCGACCGCGCCCGAGCCGACGCGCTGGCGGCGGCGGGCGCGCAGCCCGGCGCGCCGCGCTGAAACGGCTGCTTCAGTCCGTTTTCAATCTGCTCCACACTTTGGCGAGCAAGGACCAAAGCGCCGCGCATTCGCTCTCGTCCAGCGCCTCGGTCAGGCGCTGGCAAGCGCGCCAGAAGCCCGGCAGCGCCTGTCTCAGCAGTTCCCGGCCGGCCTCGGTCAGGCTCAGCTCCAGGCTGCGGCGGTCTTCGTCGCGCAGTTGCCTTTGCAGCAGGCCACGCCGTTCCAGCCAATCCAGCTGGCCGGTGACGGTGGAGCGGGTCACGCCCAGATAATCGGCTATCGCCGACGGGGTTAGCGGCCCGTTCCGCCACCATCCCCGCTCTTGCAGCGAAAACAGCATCAACACGTTCAGCTTGCTTTCAGTCACATCCAAGGCCTGCAAATCCGCGTTCACCGCATCCAGCACGTCGTCGCTCAACCACAGCAACAGCAGGCCGAGCTTGGCGTGGGTCTGGCTCACCTCCTCGCCGGCGCTATGCGCCAGCAATTGTAAATGCGGGGCGATGGCCGGCTCCAGCGCGCGCGCGGCGGCGGAAGCATCGGACGGAGGAACGGAAGTGGCGGCGTCGGCGGACATGGCTTCAAGACAATGAGGAGGAATCAAACCCGCGGCAGGCTTTGCCGGCCGCGGAAACGAGGGCAGCGCGCGGCGCTCCCGCGGCTATCATAGTGGCCGACCCGGCGCGACGCAAACGCCCGCCGGGCCCGGCCGCTCAGGGCGCCGGCTTCCAGGCGGATTTGCTGGCGGCCTTCTTGAAGATCTCGCGGTTGCGGTCCGTGGCCGGCGGTTCGGAATCGCCGAAGATGGCGCGCATCCAGTGACCGTCGGTGGGATTGGGCATCAGGATGAATTTTCGGCCGAACAACTCGCGGTCTTCCTCCATCAAGCGCGCGCGCTCGTCCACATCCTTCACATAGTATTTGCGCTGAAAATCATTGAGATTGTCGCCCAACATCGCCACCACATTGTACTGGGCGGCGATCTCCTTCTGCCGCGGCTCCTTGTTGGAGCTGTCGCGCAGAATGGTCACGTGTTTTTCGTCGACGAAGGGAAAACCAGCGGCCCGCAAGTTGCCCAACGCGTATTCATAGGTCTTGTCGCCCTGGTCGCGGCTGCTAACGTAGAACACTTCCACCCCCTGCGCTTTGGCGTAGTGGAAAAAGTCCAGCGCCCCGGGCGTGGCGGTGAGCTTGTTTTCCGGAATCCATTTATCCCAGATCGCGTCGTCGAAAAAATCCCGGTCCTGCTGGATCAGATAGCCCCAGTAATTGACGGCGTTGAGCACGGTGTCGTCGATGTCGGTGATCACGGCCAGCGGTTTGTCGCCGGGCTTGCGCGCCGCCAGCGCCTGATCCAGCCGCATCCGCGCCAGATTGAAAGCCTGATGGTAGAGCGCGCGGTATTCCGCCGCGGTCTGCTTCCAGGCCGCAGCGGCGATAAGCAGATTGTTGCCGCCGTTGCCGGACGGGCCGTTGCGGTTGTCGGCCTCGGCGGCCTGGGCGCCGTGCCCAACGCTAAGCGCGCACAGGGCGGCAATGGCGGCGCGGCTGAATTTGCTCATGGGGATCTCCTTTGTCATTTGCTCTTGTCCAGGCTCCGGGCGCCCCGGAACCTGGACAATCTACCTTGAGACGACCTAGCTTTGAACCTGCTTATGATTTCGCGAGCTAGAGCGAAACTTTGCACAGGCTCTTAGCGTAAACCCTGCACCTTAATTACAATTGATTATTATGATCAATAAATGACATGCCAAAAGCATGACCTGTCCGCCTGATTCGCCGCCCTCGCCCTTGCCGCCAATGCGTCGCCTCCCCCGAGGATTGAAAAATTCCTTGATACTAGACGACCGGTCTAGTAGACTTCAGCCCATGTCACGTTCCAACCAGTTTTCAGACACTCGCGAACACCTGCTGGCCACCGGCGAAGCCATCATCCTAGGCAAGAGCTTCTCCGCCGTGGGTCTGGCGGAAATCCTCGGCGCGGCCGGCGTGCCCAAGGGTTCGTTCTACCATTACTTCCGCAGCAAGGAAGGCTATGGCGTGGAACTGCTGCGCCGTTATTTTGAAAAATACGACGGCAGACTGGTTAGCTTTCTGTCCAAGGACGCCGGCAGCGCCCGCGATTGCCTGTTGCATTATTTCGACGGCTGGCTGGAAACCCATCGCTGCGACGAGCCGCAACGCTGTTGCCTGGCGGTGAAGCTGGCCGCCGAAGTATCCGACCTGTCCGAGCCGATGCGCGAGGCGCTGGCCGAAGGCATGAGTTTCGTGGTGCGCAATCTGGCCGCCTGCATCCGCCGCGGTCAACAGGAGGGCTCGCTGGACGCGGACCTGCTGCCGGACGAAACCGCCAGCGCGCTGTACAGCCTTTGGGTGGGCAGCGCGCTGCTGTTCAAGACTCAACATTCACGCGCGCCGCTGTTGGCGGCGATGGCGCACACGCAACAAATTCTGCGCGCGCCCTAGCCAAGGCGAGGCCGCTCACACCCCGCTCCCCGGAGCGGGTTATTTTGAAATTAAAACTAGACGACTGGTCTACTTCAAGGAGCCCAAAGCATGAACTCGACATTGGAACTGATGCAAGAGCACCGCAGCGTGCGCAGCTACCAGGACAAGCCCATTCCCGCCGAGGTACTGGACGCTGTGCTGGACGCCGCCTGGAAAGGCCCCACCTCCATCAACGGCCAGCAGGTGTCGCTAGTCGTAGTGCAGGACGCGGAGCGTCGCCGGAAAATCGCCGAAATCGCCGGCGGCCAGCCATGGATCGCCCAGGCGCCGGTCTTCGTCGCCATTGTTCCCGACTTCTACAAAACTCGGATCGGCGTGGAAAAAGCCGGCGCCGAGCAAGTGATCCACAACAGCGTGGAAGCCTTCGCCGTCGGCGCTGTGGACGCCGGCATCGCCCTGGGCAACCTCATGACCGCGGCCCGTTCCGCCGGCCTGAGCGTGGTGCCCATCGGCGGCATCCGCCGCGACCCGCAAGCCATGGTGGAACTGCTGGAGCTGCCGGAACTGACCTTCCCGCTGGTGGGAGTGGTGCTGGGCTACGCCGATCAGGACAGCGCGGTCAAGCCGCGGCTGCCGCGCGCCAGCTTTGTGCACCGCGAACGCTACCAGGCGGCGGAACTGCCGGCTATGATCGCGCAGTACGACGCGTCCATCATGGATTACTGGAAGAGCATTCAGCGCACCGACGGCCAGCCCTGGTCCGCCAACACCGCGCAGTACTACCGCAACGTGTATTTCCCGCAGGTCGCGCCGGTGGCGCGCAAACAGGGTTTCGGTTTCGATCTGTGATCGCGCCCGCCCACTTTTCCCCTCTTAAATAGAGCCAAGGACATCGCAATGCAAGCCGACAAACTGTTCACCCCGCTGCGCGTAGGCGCCGTGACCCTGAAAAACCGCGTGGCGATGGCGCCGCTGACCCGGCTGCGCAACACCGAGCCGGGCGACGTGCCCACCGAACTGGCGGAAACCTATTACGCCCAACGCGCCGGCGCCGGCCTGATCGTGGCCGAAGGCACCCACATCTCCCCCACCGCCAAGGGCTACGCCGGCGCGCCGGGCATCTACAACGAAGCGCAAGTGGCGGCCTGGACCAAGGTCAACGCCGCAGTACACGCCAAGGGCGGGCTGACGGCGCTGCAGCTGTGGCACACCGGCCGCATCTCTCATCGCTCGCTGCAACCGGACGGCGAAGCGCCGGTGGCGCCGTCGGCGATCCAGGCCGACAGCCGCACCAATATCCGCGCCGCCGACGGCAGCCTGGTGCGCGAGCAATGCGATACCCCGCGCGCGCTGGAAGTCTCCGAGCTGGCCGACATCCTGGAAGACTATCGCCGCGCCACCGACAACGCGCGCCGCGCCGGCTTCGACCTGGTGGAAATCCACGGCGCCCACGGCTATCTGCTGGACCAATTCCTGTCGCCGCAAGCCAATGTCCGCACCGACGAATACGGCGGCAGCGTGGCCAATCGCGCGCGCTTCCTGCTGGAGGTGGTGGACGCGGTGGTATCGGAATGGGACGCCGATCACGTGGGCATCCGCATCTCGCCGCTGGGTATCTTCAACGGCGTCTCCAACACCGACCAACTGGACATGGCGCTCTACCTGGCCGAGGAACTCGCCAAGCGCAAACTGGCCTTCCTGCACATTTCCGAGCCGGACTGGGCCGGCGGCCCGGTGCTGGACGAGGGCTTCCGCCAAGCGCTGCGCCAGCGCTACCCCGGGGTGATCATAGGCGCCGGCGCCTATACCGCCGAGAAGGCCGAAACCCTGATCCGCAAAGGCTATATCGACGCCGCCGCCTTCGGCCGCAGCTATATCGCCAACCCGGACCTGGCCGAGCGCCTGCAAAGCGGCGCGCCGCTGAACGCGCCGGACCCGGCGACCTTCTACGGCGGCGACGAGCGCGGTTATACCGATTATCCGTCCATGAACATCTAAGCCTGCCGCTAACCGCCAAACACGCGGCGCGTCTTCCCATCCATGGGAACGCGCCGCTTTTTCATTGCCGCACCCACCCGGGCTTGCCGGCCGGCTATTTTCCGCCCGCAGCCGATACCAGCCGCGTAAGCAAGCATTGACGGGCTTTCTACGCCCGGCCTGCGCCTTGACCCGGCAGCGGGCAACTGTGCACAATCGCTGCCGTGCCGTTCCTCGCGGCACCGGACTTGGCCGTCCGGCGAACTACACTGCGAACAAGCGCTTGAGTCTTGCGTTTGGATCGCTGCACTCGTGCGCGCTCACAATGGCGGGCCGGGTGGGGACACCTTAGCGGGTGTGCCGGAGTCGTGTAGTCCGGTCGGCCAACCCTGTTCGGTCTGCCACCTCCGCTTGGCCGTGGGGGTGGCAATGAAAAACCGCTACACGGAGGTGACCATGTCGATCAAAACCCCATCCCGCCGCCATTACCGTCCGGACCCGGACCCAACGTCCCGCGCGGAATTGCCGTTTGCCGGCAACGCGTCCAACCGGCGCGGCGTCCATTGCTGGCAAGTTCCGCCCATAGACGACCAACACGCCGCGCATTTGCTGGGCCGCGAGTTCGCAGGACATTTCATCAAGTATTTGCAGGACAACCCCGACGACGGTCTGCGCAATCTGCTCGCTCAAATCGCCGCGGACATCGACTTTAGCGACGACAGCGCCGCCAAAGGCTATTGGGAAGGCTTCTTCAGCCTGCTGGAGCAAGTGCTGGCGCTGACCACCTCTCTCTTGGACGTGTTCGACTACATCGACCGGCTCAACGCCCGGGAGGCCGCCGAACGCGCGCTAAAGCCCGCAGCCGCACCCGGTACTTAACAATTTCAGCAAGCGCCGAGGCGCCCCAGCATGAAAAAAGGAAGCCATTCGGCTTCCTTTTTTTGCTCCCGGCGCGGTGCGCGGGAAATCAGTTGCGGCCGCAGCAGGCCTTGTACTTCTTGCCGCTGCCGCACGGGCAGACATCATTGCGGCCCACTTTGTCGCCTTCGCGGCGCACGGTGCTGGGCGCCTGTTCCTTGGCGCGCCAGTAGGTGTAAACCGCGCCCAGCGCCTCCAGCATTTCTTCCTTGTAGCCTTCCACTTCCTCGTCGCTGAAGGTCAGCAGATCTTCGCCGTCCTCTTGCTCGAAAGCGCCGCCCAACACCAGCATAGGCATCATCAGGCTTTCAAAGCCCTCGTCCTCGTCGGCCACTTCGAACCAGTCGGTCTCCACCACGTCCAGCGCGTAGAGGAAGGCGTTGGCCCACGGCCAGTAGTCCGGCTCGTCGCTGTCGCTGTCGTCTTCCGCGTACAGGATCAGGTCCAGTTCGTCGCCGGCCGCCAGTGCGGCGGCGGTGGCGTCGTACAACTTCTGCAGCAGGGTTTTCAGTTCCGCCGCGTCGTCCGCGCTCTCAAAGACCGGCGCGTCGCCCAGCACTTCTTCCAGCCAGAAATCGGCGTCCACCGCGTCCGGACCGCACGCCAGCGCGGCGAAAAAGCCCTGCACTTCGTCCGGGCGCATGGTGCTGCCGCTGGCGGACAAGGGGGTCAGCAGGTTTTCCAGACGCAGCAGATCGGCGTCGTTGAATACGGTAGTCATGATGGATTCCTCAGCTTAAAGATCAGTCTGGCGGCATTGTAAGCCAAAAAGCCCCGACAAGCCGGGGCTTTTGTTCCCATAGTTTGCGGCGGCTCAGGCGGTTTTGCCATCCGCCAGCCCCAACTTCTCCTTCATCTTCTCGCGCATCACGAATTTCTGGATCTTGCCGGTGATGGTCATCGGAAAACTATCGACGAATTCGATGTAACGCGGGATCTTGTAATGCGCGATTTGCCCCTGGCAAAAAGCACGGATATCGTCGGCGCTGGCGCTTTCGCCGTCGCGCAACCGGATCCAGGCGCACAACTCCTCGCCGAATCTTTCATCCGGCACCCCGATCACCTGCACCTCCTGAATCTTGGGGTGGCGGTAGAGAAACTCCTCCACCTCGCGCGGGTAAATGTTCTCGCCGCCGCGGATCACCATATCCTTGACCCGGCCCACAATATTGACGTAACCGTCCGCGTCCATCTCCGCCAGGTCGCCGGTGCGCATCCAGCCAGCGGCGTCTATCGCCTCCGCGGTCTTGGCCGGGTCGCCCCAATAGCCGGGCATCACCGAATAACCGCGCGTGCACAATTCGCCGCTCTGGCCGCGCGGCACGATGCGGCCTTCCACGTCCACGATCTTCACCTCCACGTGCGGATGGATGCGCCCCACCGTGGCCACGCGTTTGTCCAGCGGCGTGTCGGTGGCGCTCTGGAAGCTCAGCGGGCTGGTCTCGGTCATGCCATAGCCTATGGTCACCTGGCTCATATTGAGCTGGCTGGTCACCCGCTTCATCACCTCGATCGGACACGGGCTGCCGGCCATGATGCCGGTGCGCAGCGTGGACACGTCGTAATCGGCAAAGTCCGGCCGGTCCAGCAGCGAGATGAACATCGTCGGCACCCCGTGCAGGCCGGTGCAGCCCTCCTCCTGCACCGCGCGCAACACCTCTTGCGCGTCGAAGCTCTCCGCCGGAAACACCATGGTCGCGCCGTGGCTCAGGCACAGCAAGGTGCCCAGCACCATGCCGAAGCAATGGTAGAGCGGCACCGGGATGCATAGCCGGTCGTCCGGGCCGAAGGCCATCGCCGCGCCGGCGAAGTAAGCGTTGTTCAGAATATTGTGATGGGTGAGCGTAGCGCCCTTGGGGCTGCCGGTGGTGCCGGATGTGAACTGGATATTGATCACGTCGTCGAACTGCAGCATCTCGCCCAAGCGCTGCAACCCGGCTTTCTCCTCAGCCGACGGCACGGCCATCAGGTCGGCGAAATTGAGCATGCCCGGCGTACGCTGCTGACCCAGGCGGATCACAATCTCCAGCTGCGGCATGGCGGCGGACTTGAGCCGGCCCGGCTCGCTGACGGCCAGCTCCGGCAGCAGGTCCGCCGCCATCGCCAGGTAATCGCTGCTCTTGAAGCTGGGCGACAGGATCAGCGCGCGGCAGCCCACCTTGCTCAGCGCGTATTCCAGCTCGGAGCGGCGGTAAGCCGGATTAATGTTGACCATGATCAGGCCGGCCTTGGCGGTGGCGAACTGGGTCAGCGCCCATTCGGCGTTGTTCTGCGACCAGATGCCGATGCGGTCGCCGGGCTTGAGTCCCAGCCGGATCAAGCCGCAAGCCAGCCGGTCCACCTGCTCGCGCAACTCCTCGTAGCTCCAGCGTATCTGCTGATGGCGCACCACCAAGGCTTCGCGGCGGCCGTGCTCGCGGCAGGTCTGGTCAAACAACTGGCCTATGGTCTGGCCGATCAAGGGCTGAGGGCTGGCGCCATGGACATAGCTGGGCAAGGTCATCGAATCTCTCTCTCCTGGTAGACGGTACGTATCGCTTTTGTTTTTTTCATTCATCCCACAAGTTGACGATTACGTAAACGTAAATCATGCTAAGGCTGAGAACGCGTTAAAAAAAAGCTACAATCGCCGCTTGCCCTGGAACACATCATGACCGAACCCGAATTCTTCAGCATCTCCGACCTGGCGCGCGATTTCGACGTCACCCTGCGCACCATCCGCTTCTACGAGGAACAGGGCCTGATAGAACCGCAGCGCGACGGCCGCCAGCGGGTATTCAACCGCCGCGACCGCGCCCGGCTCAAGCTGATCCTGCGCGGCAAGCGCATCGGTCTGTCCTTGTCCGACATCCGCGACATCCTGGACCTGTACGAACAGGCCCACGACGAGGCCGGCCAGTCGCAAAAACTGCTGGACCTGGTGCTGGAGCGCCGCCGCCAGCTGGAAGAACAACGCCGCGACATCGACGCGGTGCTGGAAGAAATCACCCGCCTGGAAAGCCACTGCCGCACCGTGCTGGCGCAGCCGGCGGCATGACGCCCGCCTAATCTGCGCCCGCCTGCGGCCAAAGCCCGCCGCATGGCTTAAAATCAGGGCTTGAGGCCGGCCCCAGCGGGCGCGGCCGCCCCACTCCCTAAGCCATGATAGAAAACCAAGCCATGCTGCTGGCGGTGTTCGAACGGGCGGCGCTGATGTTGATGGCGCTGTTCTTCCTCACCCGCACCCGCCCGTTTCAACACCTGCTGCGCAAACAGGACCACAGCCCGGCCGAACTGGCGGCGGTGTCGCTGCTGTTCTGCCTGTTCGCCGTGTTCAGCACCTATACCGGCATTCCGGTGGACGGCTCCCTGGTCAATGTGCGCATCATCGCCGTCCTGTCCGGCGGCATCCTGTTCGGCCCCTGGGTGGGCATACCGGCCGGCATCGTCTCCGGCCTGCACCGCTACCTGATCGACATCAACGGCTACACCTCGCTGCCCTGCCTGATCTCCAGCGTCTGCGCCGGCCTGCTGGCCACCTGGATACACTTCCGCGCCGGCAGGAGCCGGCTGTGGCTGTACGGCATCCTGGCCGGCATGCTGTGCGAAGGGCTGACCATGGGCCTGATCCTGCTGCTCACCGATCCGGCGGTGGGCGTGCCCATCGTCCGCCACATCGCCTTCCCGATGATTGTCGGCACCGTCTGCGTCGGCCTCATCATCAAGCTGGTGCAAGACCTCAACGACGAAAAAGAACTGCTGGCCGCGCGCCAGGCCAAGCTGGCGCTGACCATCGCCAACCGCACCCTGCCCTATTTCCAGAATCTGGACCGCGACGCCATGGTTCAGGTCTGCACCGTGATCCGGGACCAACTGGACGCCGACGCGGTGGCCATCACCAACACCTCGGACGTGCTGGCCTACGTGGGCCTGGGCAAGGACTACTACGAGATGGACGAGCACTCCGCCATCGGCGCCATCACCCGCCAGGCCATCGCCGGCGACCAGATCATCATCGAGAACAATCTGCAGCAATACCACCTGGCGGACTTCCACTCCGTCATCATCATCCCGCTGCGCGAAAAAGCCGGCGTCAGCGGCACGCTGAAAATCTTCTACCGCAAGAGCCACGGCATCAGCACGCCGCTGCGCGAAGTGGCGGTGGGCCTGTCCCAGCTGATCTCCACCCAGATGGAAGTGTCGCGGGTCAAACAGCTGGAAGAGATGGCGCGCAAGGCGGAATTCAGCGCGCTGCAAAGCAAGATCAACCCGCACTTCCTGTTCAACGCCCTCAATGCCATCTCCTCGCTGATCCGCATCCAGCCGCAGCAGGCGCGCCAGCTGATCTCCAACCTGGCGGACTACCTGCGCTACAACCTGTCGTTGGGCGACCGGCTGATCGACATTCAGGAAGAACTGCGGCAAGTGCGCGACTACGTGGCGATAGAACAGGCGCGCTTCGGCGCCAAGCTGACGGTGGAGTTCGATATCGACGACGTGCACGTTCGCATCCCCAGCCTGCTCTTGCAGCCGCTGGTGGAAAACGCCATCCTCCACGGCATCCAGCCGCGCAAGGAACCGGGCCGGGTCAGCATCGCGGTCAAGCGCGACGGCGACAAAGTGCATGTCTGCGTGCGCGACACCGGCTACGGCGTCAGCCAGGAAGTGCTGGACGGCGTGGCCGCCGGCACGCTGTCCAGCCGCAGCATAGGCCTGAGCAACGTCAACCAGCGGCTCAAACTGCTGTACGGCGAGGGCTTGCGGCTGACCCGGTTGGAGCCCGGCACCGCCGTTTGTTTCGACCTGCCCACCACCGAGGAGCCGGCATGCTGAAAGCCCTGATCGTGGAAGACGAATACCTGGCGCGCGAGGAACTGGCCTATTTGATCCGCGAACACAGCCGCATCGACATCGTCGCCAGCGTGGAGGACGGGCTGGAAGCGTTCAAATTCCTGCAGGAACACGAAGTGGACGTGGTGTTCCTGGACATCAACATCCCATCCATAGACGGCTTGCTGCTGGCCAAGAACCTGCACAAATCGTCACGGCCGCCGCGCATCGTCTTCGTCACCGCTTACAAGGAATTCGCGGTGGAAGCGTTTGAAGTGGAGGCTTTCGACTACATCCTGAAGCCCTACAACGAAGCCCGCATCATCAATCTGCTGGCCAAGCTGGAAGCGCAGACGCCGCCGGCCGCCGCCGCGCCGGCCGAGGCCCCGGCCGCCAGCCGCACCGTCAACCTGGTCAAGGGCGACAGCATCATCGTCACCCCCTGCGAGCAGATCTACTACGCCGAGGCCGACGAGAAAGTCACCCTGGTCTACACCGCGCACGACCGCTATGTGATGTCGATGAGCATCAGCGAATTCGTCGCCCGCCTGCCGGCCGACAGCTTCTTCCGCTGCCACCGCTCCTACTGCGTCAACATCCACAAAATCCGCGAAATCGCGCCCTGGCTCAACAGCACCTACATCATCAAGCTGTACGACCTGAAAGCCGAGATTCCGGTCAGCCGCAGCAATATCAAAGCGTTCCGGCAGTTGATGCATCTTTGAGCGTTGGTCGCCCGCGCGGCGCATCAAACCGGCTGCCAGCCGGCTCCTGAATAAGAACCTGTTCATAATCTGCTGCGCTGCGGCGATACGGCGTTGAAACCGGCTTCGAAATGCTCATGTACCCTATGTACACTCCGCTTTCTCAGCCGTTTTCGCCTTGTCTCGCTCTGGCTCGCGAGATTTTGAACAGGCTCTAAGGCCAGACATTCCATTGGCAAGCCGGCTTGGCAATGGAAATGCCATCCACTCATGCGCGCCATTTTCCGGGCCTGCAACTGGTTCGCCGCCGCCTGCACTTCATTCCGCGCCGTCTGCATCTCATGCCGCCGCCGCGCCCCCTACATAAGCACAGGCTTATAGTCACACCAACAGTAATGACTTTAAGCGAGCAGCACCATGAACGCCTCAAGCAACGCCATCCGCTACCGTACCCTGGCCGGCACCGTCCTCACCCAGTTCGCCCTCGGCTCCGTCTACACCTGGAGCCTGTTCAACGCCCAACTCTCCGCCAAACTATCCGAGCCGGTCAGCCAAGTGGCTTTCGCCTTCGGCCTGCTCAGCCTGGCGCTGGCGGTGGCCTCCTCGCTGGCCGGCAAACTGCAGGAACGCTTCGGCGTGCAGCGCGTCACCCTGGGCGCCGGCCTGATGCTGGGCCTGGGCTTCTTCCTCACCGCCCAAGCCAATAATCTGGTCATGCTCTATCTGTGCGCCGGCGTGCTGGTGGGCCTGGCCGACGGCGCCGGCTACCTGCTGACGCTGTCCAACTGCGTCAAATGGTTCCCGGAACGCAAGGGCCTGGTGTCCGCCTGCGCCATCGGCGCTTACGGCCTGGGCAGCCTGGGCTTCAAATACATCAATCTGGCGCTGCTGGCCCGCTTCAGCCTGGAAACCACCTTTGAGCTGTGGGGCCTGATCGCCATGGCCATGGTGGTGGCCGGCAGCCTGCTGATGCGCGACGCGCCGCAGCAACAAGCCGCCGCGCAACAAACCGCCAGCCATGACTACACCCTGGCCGAGGCGATGCGCCAGCCGCAGTACTGGATGCTGGCGCTGATGTTCCTGACCGTGTGCATGAGCGGCCTCTACGTGATCGGCGTGGCCAAGGACATCGGCGAAAGCTATGTGCACCTGCCGACGCTGACCGCCGCCAACGCCGTGGCGGTGATCGCCGTGGCCAATCTGTCCGGCCGCCTGGTGCTGGGCATCCTCTCCGACAAGATGCCGCGCATCCGGGTCATCACCATCGCTCAGATTGCCGCGCTGGCCGGCATGCTGACCCTGCTGTTCGTGCCCTTGAACGCCACCCTGTTCTTCCTGGCCATCGCCTGCGTCGCCTTCAGCTTCGGCGGCACCATCACCGTCTACCCGTCGCTGGTCAGCGATTTCTTCGGCCTCAACAACCTGACCAAGAATTACGGCGTGATCTATCTGGGCTTCGGCATCGGCAGCATCGTCGGCTCCATCGTCGCCTCGCTGTTTGGCGGCTTCCTGGCCACCTTCCATCTGATCCTGGCGCTGTTGATCGTCGCGCTGTTGTTCTCGCTGACCATACGTCAGCCGGGCACGACCAAGGACGAGGAATTCGAAGCCGAGCCGCATCTGGGCAAAGCCTGATTCCCGCGCCGCTCTCTGCAACGCCCCCGCTTTGGGGGCGTTGTTGTTTGGGGAGCCGGGAAGGGATCGCTGGTGGGTATCGCCTGCGGCTCCTCCCACCCTACGGGCCGCCGCTCGCCTTCGGTAGGGTGGGTGGAGCGTAGCGATACCCACGCGGAACCCCGCTGCGTCACACAAGATGATGGCTGCAACTCCCCTTGCCGGACCCCGCCGGCTTGACGCCCTTCCCCTCCTCCCCAACAATAGCCCCCGCGCCGCAACAATCGCGGCGCTCGGGATTGGTCTCCCGATCATGAATACTTGTCGCGGATGCGCTGTTTTCACAGCGTATCCGTTGCCATTGCTTTGCCTATTCGGGCGGGCCGTGGCAAGTGGCGCCCTGATGGGCGCGCCGGCTTGTGCAAGTATTCACCGGTAGACCAACTCTTGTCATGTGCCCGCCCTGCCGCTTTGCGGCATGGCCCTTCTGCTCAGGAGGTTGCAAATGGTAAAGCTTGTTCGTCCGGTGCTAGGCATCGAACTCTCTCCGTCCTCTACTGAAACCCAAGACGTCCATCAGGACGCCTCTCTACTCCCGCCGCTAGGGCCGCGCTCCCGTTACCGCTTTGCCGGCCCCCACGCCAAAGACCTCAGCCTACCCTTCATCCGCCGCATCAAAGGCCGCACCTATCCGCATTACTGGCAGCCGGCCGAGGCCAAGGATGAATGTGAAGCCCGCGCCTTGGGCCATCAGTACGCCGCCCATCTGGCGCAGATGCTGAAACTCAACCGCCAACACTCGGCGCGTGGCTTGCTGTTCCGCATCGCCAGCGATATGGATTTCAGCCAACGCGGCCACCGCCGCCGCCTGTGCAAGAGCTTCTTCAACTATCTGGAGTTGTTGTTGAACCTGGGGGTGGAGCAGGTGGACTTGCCGAGGCATGTGGAGGCGGTGAACCGCCTCCATCTCAGCCTGGATGAGCTGGAAGCCTTGCCGCGGAGGCTGCGTAGAAAGAAGAAAGGCTAAAACTTTTCTGGGAACAGAGCTGGCTGGTGGGTATCGCCTGCGGCTCCTCCCACCCTACGCGCAGTGGCTCGTCATGGGTAGGGTGGGTGGAGCGCAGCGATACCCACGCGGCCCCCTCCTCCATAATCGCTGCCGCCTCAGCCCCGCCGCTTGGCCAGCCAGATATCCAGTTGCCGGGCGAAAGCCTGACGGTCCGACTGGCTCAAAGGCGGCGGGCCTTCGGTCTGCACGCCGCTGGCGCGCAACGTGTCCATGAAATCCCGCATCGTCAGCTGCGCGGCGATGGTGTCCGGCGAATACACGTCGCCGCGCCAGTTCAGCGCCTGCGCGCCCTTGCTCAAGGCATCGGACGCCAAGGGGATGTCGCCGGTAACCAAAAGATCGTTCGCCGCGATGCGGCGGACAATCTCGTTGTCCGCCACGTCGAAGCCTTTTGGCACTTGCAAGGCGCGGATATTGGGCGCCTTAGGCACCGTCAATAGCTGATTGGCGACGAACACCAGCTCCACGCCGGTGCGCTGCGCCGCCCGGCACAATGTTTCGCGGATCACCTTGGGACAGGCATCCGCGTCCACCCATATCGTCATGTCTGTTCTCTGCATGCAAACCCGGCCATGATAACGGTTTCGCGCCGGTTTCCGTCGCCGTCATGTTGACGCTTACGTAAACGTAAGTAATGATAGAGCATATCACGCGAAATACGCGCGCCCCTCAGAGGAGAGAAACCATGTACAGCAGCCTGCGCTTCGCCTTTGGCGACACCTACGATATGTTGCGCGAAACCGCGCGCGACTTCGCCCAAAGCGAAATCGCCCCGCGCGCCGCCGACATCGACCGCGACAACCTGTTCCCGGCCGATCTGTGGCGCAAGTTCGGCGACCTGGGCCTGCTGGGCATGACGGTGGACGAGCAGTACGGCGGCACCCAGATGGGCTATCTGGCCCATATGATCGCCATGGAAGAAATCAGCCGCGCCTCCGCCTCGGTGGGCCTGTCCTACGGCGCGCACTCCAATCTCTGCGTCAACCAAATCCACAAAAACGGCAACGACGAGCAAAAAAGCCGGCTGCTGCCCAAGCTGGTCTCCGGCGAGCATGTCGGCGCGCTGGCGATGTCCGAGCCCAACGCCGGCTCCGACGTGGTCAGCATGAAGCTGAAGGCCGACAAGGCCGACGGCGGCTACCTGCTCAACGGCAGCAAGATGTGGATCACCAACGGCGGCGACGCGGATGTGATGGTGGTGTACGCCAAGACCGACGTCAACGTCGGCGCCAAGGGCATCACCGCCTTCATCGTGGAGCGCGGCTTCGCCGGCCTCAGCCACGGCAGCAAGCTGGACAAGCTGGGCATGCGCGGCTCCAACACCTACCCCATGTTCTTCGACAACTGTTTCGTGCCGGAGGCCAATGTGCTGGGCGGGGAAGGCAACGGCGTCAAGGTGTTGATGAGCGGCCTGGACTACGAGCGCGCGGTGCTGGCCGCCGGCCCGCTGGGCATCATGCAGGCCTGCATGGACATCACGGTGCCGTATCTGAACGACCGCAAGCAGTTTGGCCAGGCCATCGGCGATTTCCAGCTGATGCAGGGCAAGCTGGCGGACATGTACGTCAAGCTGTCCGCCAGCCGCGCCTATGTCTACGCGGTGGGCCAGGCGCTGGACCGCGGCGAAACCGGCCGCCAGACCCGCAAGGACGCCGCCGGCGCCATCCTGTACGCGGCGGAGGGCGCCACTCAGATGGCGCTGGACGCCATCCAGTGCCTGGGCGGCAACGGCTATATCAATGAATACGCCACCGGCCGCCTGCTGCGCGACGCCAAGCTGTACGAGATCGGCGCCGGCACCAGCGAGATTCGCCGTTGGTTGATAGGCCGCGAGCTGATGGCGGAAACCCGGTAATCGCGGCGGAGAAAAGCCTGATGCCGCGTTGCGCTTCAGCCCCACCCGGCAAGCCCAATGCTCACTGACCGCACGCTTCGTCGACGGCGAATGACAAGGTAAAACGATATGCCCATCCTCGAATCCAAACTCTCGCCGCGCGCGGCGGACTTCCAGGCCAACGCCGACAAGATGCGCGCGCTGGTGGCCGACCTGCGCGACAAGGTGGCCAAGGCCGCGCTGGGCGGCGGCGACAAGGCGCGCGCCAAGCACGCCGCCCGCGGCAAGCTGCTGCCGCGCGAGCGCATCGATCTGCTGCTGGACCCCGGCGCGCCCTTTCTGGAGCTGTCCCAGCTGGCGGCCTTCGGCATGTACGACGACGACGCGCCCGGCGCCGGCCTGATCAGCGGCATCGGCCGCATCGCTGGCGTGGATTGCCTGATCATCGCCAACGACGCCACGGTCAAGGGCGGCACCTATTACCCGATGACGGTGAAGAAGCATTTGCGCGCTCAGGAAATCGCCCGCGACAACCGTCTTCCCTGTGTGTATCTAGTCGATTCCGGCGGTGCCTTCCTGCCCTTGCAGGACGAGGTGTTCCCGGACCGCGAGCACTTCGGCCGCATCTTCTACAACCAGGCCAATCTGTCCGCCGCCGGCATCCCGCAGATCGCGGTGGTGATGGGCAGTTGCACCGCCGGCGGCGCGTACGTGCCGGCGATGTCGGACGAAACCGTCATCGTCAAGGAACAAGGCACCATCTTCCTGGGCGGCCCGCCGCTGGTGAAGGCCGCCACCGGCGAGGTGGTGACGGCGGAGGAGCTGGGCGGCGGCGATGTGCACGCCCGCGTGTCCGGCGTGGCCGACCACCTGGCGCAAAACGACGCCCACGCGCTGTCCATCGCCCGCCGCATCGTGTCCGGTCTCAACTGGCGCAAACAGGGCGAGCTGGACCGCGCCGAACCGCGCCCGCCGCGCTACGCGGCCGAGGAAATCTACGGCGTGATTCCGGCGGACCCGAAAAAGCCCTTCGACGTGCGCGAGATCATCGCCCGGCTGGTGGACGACTCCGAGTTCGACGAGTTCAAGCAGAACTACGGCGCCACCCTGGTTACCGGCTTCGCCCGGCTGAACGGCTACCGTGTCGGCGTCATCGCCAACAACGGCATTCTGTTCTCCGAGTCCGCGCTCAAGGGCGCCCATTTCGTCGAGCTGTGCTGCCAGCGCGGCATTCCGCTGCTGTTCCTGCAAAACATCACCGGCTTCATGGTGGGCAAGAAGTACGAGAACGGCGGCATCGCCAAGGACGGCGCCAAGCTGGTCACCGCCGTGGCCTGCGCCCGCGTGCCCAAGTTCACCGTGCTGATAGGCGGCAGCTTCGGCGCCGGCAACTACGGCATGTGCGGCCGCGCTTATTCGCCGCGCTTTCTGTGGATGTGGCCCAATAGCCGCATCTCGGTGATGGGCGGCGAGCAGGCGGCCGGCGTGCTGGCCCAGGTGAAGAAGGAACAACTGGGCGACGCCTTCGGGGCTGAACAGGAAGAAGCGCTGAAAGCGCCGGTGCGCGAGCAGTACGAACGTCAGGGCCACCCCTATTACGCCAGCGCGCGCTTGTGGGACGATGGGGTGATAGACCCGGCGCAAACCCGCGAAGTGCTAAGCCTGGCGCTGGAGGCGGCCCTGTCCGCCCCGGTGGAAAGCACGCGCTTCGGCGTGTTCCGGATGTGAGGGATAAAGGCGAAACCCATGAGCTACACCACGCTTGAAATCGAACACAGCGGCAAGACCGCGACGATCTGGATGAACCGGCCGGACGTTCACAATGCAATGAACGAAACGCTGATCGCCGAACTGACCGCCGCCTTCTCCCACCTGCAATTGCAGGCGGACTGCCGCGTCATCGTGCTGGCCGGCCGCGGCAAGAGCTTTTCCGCCGGCGCGGACCTGGACTGGATGCGCCGCGCCGCCGGTTACAGCGAGGAGCAGAACCTGGCCGACGCGCAGCGGCTGGCGGCCATGCTCAAGAGCATCTACCGCAGCAAGAAGCCGGTGATCGCCCGCATTCACGGCGCGGCGCTGGCCGGCGGCACCGGCCTGGCCGCGGTCTGCGACGTGGCCATCGCCACCGAGGCCGCCAAGTTCGGCCTGACCGAGGTGAGACTGGGCCTGGTGCCGGCCACCATCGGCCCCTATGTGGCCGACGCGATAGGCTGGCGTCAGGCGCGGCGTTATTTCCTGTCCGCCGAGCGCATCGACGCCGCCACGGCGCTGCGCATCGGCCTGGTGCACGAGGTAGTGCCGGCCGAGGCGCTGGACGCGCGCGTGGCCGATATCGCCGAGGCGATGGCCCAGGGCGCGCCGCAGGCGCTGTCCTCGGCCAAGGACTTGCTGGCCATGCTGCGCGAGGGCTCGCCCTGGGACGATCAATTGCTGGAGGACACCGCCGGCCAGATCGCCAGCGTGCGCGCCGGCGCCGAGGCGCGCGAGGGCTTGGCCGCCTTCTTCGACAAACGGCCGCCCAACTGGTCATGACGCGAACAAGAAACAAGGGACGGACCATGTTCAATAAGATACTCATCGCCAACCGCGGGGAAATCGCCTGCCGGGTGATCAAGACCGCGCGCGCGCTCGGCATCGCCACCGTCGCCGTCCATTCCGACGCCGACGCCGACGCCCGCTTCGTCAAACTGGCCGACGAGGCCTACCGGCTGGGCCCGGCCCCGGCGGCGGACTCCTATCTGCGCGGGGACTTGATCCTGGACATCGCCCGCCGCAGCGGCGCGCAAGCCATCCACCCCGGCTACGGTTTCTTGTCCGAGAACGAGGACTTCGCCGCCGCCTGCGAGGCCGCCGGCATCGCCTTCATCGGCCCGCCCGCCTCCGCCATCGCTGCAATGGGCAGCAAATCCGCGGCCAAGGCGCTGATGGAGCAAGCCCAGGTGCCGCTGGTGCCCGGCTACCACGGCGAACGCCAGGAACCGGACTTCCTGCGCGGCCAGGCCGACGCCATCGGCTACCCGGTGCTGATCAAGGCCAGCGCCGGCGGCGGCGGCAAGGGCATGCGCATCGTGGAAGCCTCCGCGGACTTCGAAGCGGCGCTGGCCTCCTGCCAGCGCGAGGCGCGCGCCAGCTTTGGCGACGACAAGGTGCTGGTGGAGAAATACCTGCCGCGTTCGCGCCATGTGGAAATCCAGGTGTTCGCCGACCGCCAGGGCCAATGCGTGTATCTGTTCGAGCGCGATTGCTCGGTGCAGCGCCGCCACCAGAAAGTGCTGGAGGAAGCGCCGGCGCCGGACTTGCCGCCGGCCACCCGCGAAGCGATGGGCGCGGCCGCCTGCGCCGCCGCGCGCGCGGTGGGCTATGTTGGCGCCGGCACTGTGGAATTCATCATGGAAGTGCTGGCCGACGGCAGCCCCGGTCGCTTCTTCTTCATGGAAATGAACACCCGGCTGCAGGTGGAGCATCCGGTCACCGAGATGGTCACCGGGCAAGACCTGGTGGCCTGGCAACTGGCCGTCGCCAGCGGCCAACCGCTGCCCTTGAGCCAAGAGCAGCTGCGCCTCAACGGCCACGCCATCGAAGCGCGCATCTACGCCGAAGACCCGGACAAGGGCTTCCTGCCCGCCACCGGCACCCTCTACCACTTGCGCGCGCCGGCGGAATCCGACGTCGTGCGCATCGACACCGGCGTGACCGCCGGCGACAGCATCTCGCCCTTCTACGACCCGATGATCGCCAAGCTCATCGTCTGGGGCGAGGACCGTCGCCAGGCGCTGCAACGGCTGGACGCGGCGTTGGCCGACTATCAGGTGGCCGGCGTCACCACCAATATTCCCTTCCTGCGCCGCATCGTGCAGCACGCCAGTTTCGCAGGCGGCCAGGTGGACACCGGCCTGATTGCCCGCCATCACGACGCGCTGCTGCCGCCGCCCGCCGCGCCGGACGCCGAACAACTGGCGCTGCTGGCGCTGGCCGAAGCGCTGGCCGCGCCCGGCGGTTTCCCGGTGGCCGCCGGCTGGCGGCTCAACGGCGCGCTCAACCGCAAGCTCGTTTTCCACATCGACGGCCAAGACTACCCGACGGCGCTGCGCTATCAGGGAGACGGCTTCGAGATCCTAGCCGCCGGCCTCCGCTTCTCCGCCGCCGGCCGCCTGGACGGCGGAACGCTGCGCGCGCGGCTGGACAACAAACAAGTGGAAGCCGTCGTCGCCCGTAACGGCCAACAACGAGTGCTGTTCGCCGCCGGCCAGCGGCTGGAGGCGCAGTGGCTGGACCCGCTGGCCGTGGCCGCCGAGGAAGTGCACGGCGAAACCCATTTGAAAGCGCCGATGCCGGGCCGCATCGTCGCCCTATTGGCCGCCACCGGCACTAAACTCAACAAAGGCGACCCGCTGCTGATCCTGGAGGCGATGAAGATGGAGCACACCATCCCCGCGCCGGCGGACGGCGTGGTCAAGGCTTTCTATTTCGGCACCGGCGAGCAGGTCAACGACGGCGACGAGCTGGTCGACTTCGAAGCGGAGTGAGCCTCATGGACCCCATCATCATCAATCACCCCGGCTTGAATCTGGCCGGCTACAGCATCGCCACCCGGATGGAGAACGGCGACAATCTGCGGCAGATCCCCGAGTTCTGGGGCGAATACGCGGATACGCTGCGCCAGCCGCTGCTGGCGGCGCTGGGCCGCGCCGACGCCGCCGAATACGGGCTGATCCACGACTTCGACCCGGACACGGGCCGCTTCGGCTATATGATAGGGATGGAATACCCGCAGCCCTTGCCGCTGCCGCCCGGCTGCGCGCAGCGGCGCACGCCGCCGGCCAAGTACGCGGTGTTCACCACCAAGCCGGCCGGCAGCGACGCCGAGTTCGGCCAGGCGATCCAGGGCGCCTGGCGCTACATCACACAGGACTGGCTGCCGGCGTCCAAGCAATGGGAACAAGCGCCGCTGGGCGCTTTCGAACGCTACGACGGCCGCTGCGCGCCGGACCAGCCGCAACGCCAGATGGACATCTACATCCCGGTGCAGCCGCGCCGCCGCTGATAAAGAGCCAAACATGCCGCAAGTGAAGATTGTGGAAGTGGGTCCGCGCGACGGGCTTCAAAACGAAAAACAAGCGCTGTCCACCGCGGTCAAGCTGGAGCTGATCCGCCGCCTGGCCGCCAGCGGCCTGCGCAGCATAGAGGCCGGCGCCTTTGTCTCTCCCAAGTGGGTGCCGCAAATGGCTGGCAGCGCCGAGGTGCTGACCGGCCTGGACCTGGCCGGGCCGGCGTCCTACCCGGTGCTGGTGCCCAATGAACAAGGGCTGGACGCGGCCTTGGAAGCCGGCGCGCGTGAAATCGCCGTGTTCGGCGCGGCCAGCGAAAGCTTCAGCCGGCGCAATATCAACGCCAGCATCGCCGAAAGCCTGCAGCGCTTCTTGCCGGTGATGGCGCGCGCGCAGGCGGCCGGCGTGCCGGTGCGCGGCTATGTGTCCTGCGTGGTGGGCTGTCCCTACGAGGGCCGCATCGCGCCGGCCAAGGTGGCGGAGGTGGCGGCACGGCTGCTGGACATGGGCTGCTACGAGATTTCGCTGGGCGACACCATAGGCGTGGGCACGCCGTCCAGCGTGCTGGCGATGCTGGAAGCAGTGAGCAAGACTGTGCCAATGTCTCAGCTAGCCGGCCACTTTCACGACACTTACGGCATGGCGATCAGCAATATTCATGCGTGTTTGCGCGCGGGAATGATGACATTCGATTCTTCGGTTGCCGGCCTGGGCGGCTGCCCTTATGCTCAGGGAGCTTCCGGCAACGTCGCCACCGAAGACGTGGTCTACCTGCTGCACGGCGAGGGCTACGATACCGGCGTCGACCTGGCCGCGCTGGTGGACACGGCCTGGTTCATCGCCGATGCGCTGGGCAAGCCGCCGGCCTCCAAGCTGGCCTACGCCTTTGCC
Organism: Chromobacterium fluminis; assembly: GCF_011602385.1. Taxonomy (NCBI): domain Bacteria; kingdom Pseudomonadati; phylum Pseudomonadota; class Betaproteobacteria; order Neisseriales; family Chromobacteriaceae; genus Chromobacterium; species Chromobacterium fluminis. The sequence continues at coordinate 52,680 of NZ_JAAOMA010000021.1, forward strand.
GACAAGCGCGCCGCCAAACCGGAGCAATAACAAGCCGCCGCCCGTCCATGGGCCGGCGCGCGGAGAAAATATCAGGAGAAAGCATGACCCCCGACACGCCCATCTGGACCCCCTCCGCCGGCCGCCTGGCCGGCGCCCACCTGACCGCCTTCGCCAAGCTGGCCGAACTATCCTACGACCGCAAGCTGAACGGCTACGCCGAACTGTGGCGCGCCAGCGTGGCCGATCCGGCCCGCTTCTGGTCCTTGGTCTGGGATTACTGCGGCGTGATCGGCGACAAGGGCGCGACGGCGCTGAGCGACGGCGACGATATGCTGGCCGCCCGCTTCTTTCCGGAAGCGCGGCTGAGCTACGCCGAAAACCTGCTGCGCCGCGACGACGACGGCGACGCGCTGGTGTTCTGGGGCGAGGACAAACTGCAACGGCGCTGGAGCTGGCGCGAGCTGCGCGCCCAGGTGTCGCTGCTGCAACAGGCGATGCGCGACGCCGGCATCCAGGCCGGCGACCGCGTGGCGGGCTTCATGCCCAATATGCCGGAAACCATCGCCGCCATGCTGGCCGCCAATAGCCTGGGCGCGGTGTGGACCAGCTGTTCGCCGGACTTCGGCGTGGACGGCGCGGTGGAGCGCTTCGGCCAGACCGAACCCAAGCTGTTGTTCTGCCCGGACGGCTACTGGTACGCCGGCAAGGCGGTGGACATCCGCGCCAAGATGGCGGCGCTGGCGGAGGCCCTGCCCTCGGTGCGGCAAATCATCGTGGTTCCGTATTTGGGCGAAACCGGCGTGTTCGCGGAAAACGTGCCCAAGGCCATTACCCTGACGGATTTCACCGCCGCGTATCAAGCGCAAGCACTGCACTTTGAACGGCTGCCCTTCCGGCACCCGCTGTTCATTCTGTATTCCAGCGGCACCACCGGCAAACCCAAGTGCATCGTCCACGGCGCCGGCGGCACCCTGCTGCAACACCTGAAGGAACAGCAGCTGCACGGCGACGTGCATCACGGCGACCGCCTGTTCTACTTCACCACCTGCGGCTGGATGATGTGGAACTGGCTGGCGTCCGGCCTGGCTTCCGGCGCGGCGCTGATGTTGTTCGACGGCTCGCCCTTCGTCGGCGAAGGCCGCACGCTGTGGGACTACGCCGAGCGGCAACGCTTCACGCACTTCGGCACTTCGGCCAAATACATAGACGGCCTGCGCAAGAGCGGCATCGTCCCGGCGCGGGAATGGAAGCTGGATTCGCTGCGCGCGGTGTTCTCCACCGGCTCGCCGCTGGTGGCGGAAAGCTTTGACTGGGTCTACGCCAACATCAAGGCCGACATCAATCTGGCCTCGGTGTCCGGCGGCACCGATATCGTGTCCTGCTTCGCGCTGGGCTGCGCCAGCCTGCCGGTCTATCGCGGCGAGCTGCAATGCCGCGGCCTGGGCATGGCGGTGGACATCTACAACGAGTACGGCCGGCCGGTGCGCGGCGAAAAAGGCGAATTGGTGTGCACCCGCCCCTTCCCGTCGATGCCGGTGGGCTTCTGGAACGACGCCGACGGCGGCAAGTACCGCCAGGCCTATTTCGGCCGTTTCGACAATATCTGGTGCCACGGCGACTACGCCGAACTCACCGCCCACGACGGCATGATCATCTACGGCCGCTCAGACGCGGTGCTCAACCCCGGCGGCGTGCGCATCGGCACCGCCGAGATTTACCGCCAGGTGGAGGCTTTCGACGAGGTGCTGGAGAGCATCGCCGTCGGCCAGCAATGGCAGGACGACGAGCGCGTATTGCTGTTTGTGCGTCTGCGCGCCGGCGCGCGGCTGGACGAAGACCTGCAGCAGCGGATCAAGGCGCAGATCAAAACCGGCGCCAGCCCGCGCCACGTGCCGGCCAAGATCATCGCCGTCGCCGACATACCCAAAACCATCAGCGGCAAGATCGTCGAGCTGGCGGTGAAGAACGTGATTCACGGCCTGCCGGTCAGCAACGTCACCGCGCTGGCCAATCCGGAAGCGCTGAAGCTGTTCGAGAATCTGAACGAACTGCAAAGCTGAACCGGCGCGCGGCTCAAGAAAAACCCCCGCTCAGTTCAATTGATGCGGGGGTTTTTCATGGCTAGCGCGAGTGGACCCGCCTCAGCAACGCAAACATCATATTCTGCTCGCGCGGCCGGGAGCCATACCACAACACCTCCCAGCCCGGCTCGGCAATGCCCTCGTCCTCAGAGCGCACCACCAGTTGGTAGTCGCAAGGCGAGGCGTTGCCCTCCGGATAGGACACCAGATCCAGGCCGGCGTAATAGCGCCAGCTGATCAGCGCCAACTGGTTGCGACTCTCGGTCGCCACGCAGGCGGCGTTGGCCGGCAACGCCTTCATCATCCGCTCCACCACCGGCCGGTAGCTCTTGGCGGCGTCGAACCAAGGCAGCCACAAGGTCATGCCCAAGCCCCACAGCAGGGTCAGGCCCGCCGCCCAGTTGCTGATGGCCTGACGGCCGCGCAAATGCTTGCGCGTCAAGGCCCACAGCCACACCAGGGTGGCGATCACCGCGCACACCGCCGCCAGGCTGGAGACATGCACTTGGTAATACGGACTGAAGTACTGGGCGCGCCCGGCCAGGCCTTGCGGCCAGCCAAAGTTCATCGCCGCCCAGCCGGACCACACCAGCAGAGCGAAGAAGCCGAAAGTCATCAGGCCGAACCAGTTGAGGAAGGCCGCCGCGCCGCGCTTGAGGTTGTCCAGCTCCACCGCCGCCAGCAAGGACAGCGGCAGCAGCAGCGGCATCGCATAGGTCATATTGGGCCGGCTGGACAAGGTCAGCAGAATCAACACCACGGCGAAGAACATCAGCGGCAGCTGCAAGCGCGCCTGATCCAGCCGCTCCCGGTTGCGGTACAGGGTCCAGCCGGCCAGCGGCCAGGCCGGAAACGCGAACCACAGGGCGTTCAGGCTGTAGTAGCCGAAGTCGTGAAACAACTGCACCCGGCCGAAGCCGTTGAGCTGGCCCAGAGAGTAGTCGTTCCACCAGAGGCTGAACGCGTCCGGATGGCTCTTGGCCAGCGCCAGCGGCCACACCAAGGAGGTGGGCGCGGCGATCAACAAGGCCAGCAGCACGGTAATCGCGTACTGCTTGCTGCGCCAGGCGGAGAAGGCCGGCAGCAACAACACCACCATCCACAGCAACATCAGCTCCATCAGGCTGGCGCTGAGGAAGATCGCCGCGCTGGCCGCGCCCAGCAAAGCGCCGGCCAGGCCGGGCGAGCGCAGGGTTAAGGACAAGGCGTAGAAGGCGGCCGCGAAACCGGCGAAACCGGACACCACCGAGGTGAGCTGATGGCCAGTCTCCACCAGGCCTACGCAACCTATCAGCACCATCACCACGCTGCGGCCGTGACGGCGGCCGATCAGATCGCGGCCGGCCATGCCGGCCAGCAGCAAGGCCAAGGCCATGAACAAGGGCGTGGCCAGCCGCGCCGCGTCGTGCGCCGCCAGCAACCAGGGAGACAGCAGCTTGACCATGATGGCCGCCACCCAATAGTACAAGGGCGGACTATCCAGGTAGGGCGCGCCTTGCACCGTGGGCAACAGCCAATTGCCGGTGTCCAGCATGCCCTGCACCGCCGCCAGCACAAAGGGCTCGTCAGGCTTCCACGGATCGTGGCCTATGATGCCCGGCCACAGCCAGACGAAACACAGCAGCAGCAGAATCCACGGTTTTTCCGTGGGCTTGGCCAGGGTTTGGGATTGTTCCGAATAAGTGAGCATGAGTCTCGTTCAAACGGTTTCAATCGGCCGACGGCAATGCGCCGCGCAGCCGGGCGATCAGGATGCGCCAATCCACCTTGCGCTTGGAAATGGAATTGCGCAGTTTGTTGCGACGGCGCTGGCGCTTATGCTCGGGATCGGCCTGTATCGCCTTCAAGCGCGACTCGTCCCAAGCGAATTCGCCGCAGTACTCGGCCTGACGCGCCACGTCCCATTCCGGCGCCATGCCGGCGAACACCTCCGCCAGGTAGAGCGGCGCCTCGTAACTGTAGTTCCAGTAGTGGTGCAGCGCATCCCCCAGCGCCAGCGGCTCGCGGCCGTCGCAGGCCACCAGCGACCAGGCCAGCTGCTCGGTCCAGTTGCGCGCTTCCACGCGCGGCAGCAGGAAGTCGTTGAGGCGCAAGGCGGTTTCGAAGAAGGGCACCATGCCGGCGGAAGCGCCGACCACGCCGGCGTTCCACATCGCCAGGCCCTGGACGTCGGCCACCCCCATCTTGCGCAGCTCGGCGCCGTGCTTGTCCACCGCGGCGAGATAGTCCGGGAAAAAGCCGGGACCGAACACGCCTTCGTTGACGTGCATGCAACTGGCCTTCCCCTCTTCCAGCCGGGCGAACAACTCGTCCGGCACGCGCAGCCAGCGGGTGTCGCAATCCACGTACAGCACGGCGGTGCCCAGTTCACGCGCCGCCTTCAACATCACTTCCAATTTGATGCGGTGCACGTAGTCGAACTGGCCGCGATAAGCTTGCAATTGCGCCCGGCTCAAGGTCTCCGTGCGGACCAGCGGGTGCGCGGGCACGCTGTCCGGCGCGTCGGTGTACACCATGATCTTCACGTCCTGCCGCTGCTGCTTTAGCAGCAAGTGCAACAGGCTCAACACGGAAAAGCGGGTCTGGTCGTAGTATTTCTTGCCGCCGTGGGACAGGTAAACGATGTGGATCGCCATGGCCTCAACCTTGCAGATGTGGATACGCGCGCGTCCGGCGGGGATCTGCCAGGACCTGCAACCGGCCGCGCGCCGGAATCATAGAAAAAAGGCAGCCTGGGCTGCCTTTTTCTGGGTGTCCAACTCGCTCCGCGCTTAGCGCTTGAAGAAGCCGCCGAACTTTTGGTTGAACTTGTCAACGCGACCGGCGGTGTCGACGATCTTCTGCTTGCCGGTGTAGAACGGGTGGCAGTTGGAGCAAACTTCAATGCCGAACGCGTCCTTGGACATGGTCGACTTGGTCACGAACTGGCTACCGCAGGAGCAGGTAACAGTCAGATCTTTGTAATTCGGGTGAATATCGGTTTTCATGTGTCTTCCTTTCAAATCGGGTACAGGGGATTTGCCTGTACTGCTTGCGAAACTATCGATTATCCGCGCTTTGCCGCCGCTTGACAAGTGCCAAATCCACTGTCAACCACGGCGGCGACAGCTCAGGCGCGACGCCAGATAGTGCCCTGGGCGCCGTCCTCCAGCACAATGCCCTTGGCGATCAACTCATCGCGGATACGGTCGGATTCCGCCCAGTTCTTGGCCGCGCGCGCGTCCTTGCGCGCCTGGATCAACGCTTCCACGGCTTCGGCCGTCAACTCGCCGGCGCTGACGCCGCCCTTGAGGAAGTCTTCCGGGTCGCGCTGCAACAGACCCAGAACGCCGCCCAAGTCCTTCAGCAGGCGCGCCTGACGCGGATCGCGGCTCTTGTTGACTTCGCCGGCCAGTTCGTACAGCACCGCCACTGCCTCAGAGGAATTGAAGTCGTCGTTCATCGCCGCCTGGAAACGAGTGGCGAACGGGTCCTTCCAGTCTATGCCTGTGGAAGCCGGCAGCTCCAAGCCGCGCAAGGCGGTGTAGAGCCGGGTCAGACCGTGCTTGGCGTCGGCGAGAATGCTGTCGGTGTAGTTCACCGGGCTGCGGTAATGGCTGCGCACGATGAAGAAGCGGATCACCTCGCCGTCGAAATGGCCCAGCACGTCGCGGATGGTGAAGAAATTGCCCAGCGATTTGGACATTTTCTCGCCGTCGACGTTGATGAAGCCGTTGTGCAGCCAGTAATTGACGTACTGGTGGCCATGGGCGCCCTCGGACTGGGCGATTTCGTTCTCATGATGCGGGAACTGCAGATCCTCGCCGCCTCCGTGGATGTCGAACTGCTCGCCCAGATGGTGGCAGCTCATCACCGAGCACTCGATGTGCCAACCCGGACGCCCCTGTCCCCACGGGCTGTCCCAGGACGGCTCGCCCGGCTTGGCGGCCTTCCACAGCACGAAGTCCAGCGGGTCGCGCTTGTGCGGGTCCACTTCCACCCGCTCGCCGGCGCGCAGCTTGTCCAGGGTGCGGCCGGACAATTTGCCGTAACCCTCGAACTCGCGCACCGCGTAATACACGTCGCCGTTGTCGGCGGCGTAGGCCTTGCCGTTGGCGATCAGCTTCTCGATCAAGGCCACCATGCCCGGCACATGCTGAGTGGCGCGCGGTTCGAAGGTGGGCGGCAACAGGCCCAGCGCCGCCGCGTCCTGGCGCATGTCGGCGATGGTTTCTTCCACCAATTGCTGCGGCAGGATGCCGCGCTCGGCGGAGCGCTTGATGATCTTGTCCTCGATATCGGTGATGTTGCGCACATAAGTGACGTCGTAGCCGGAAGCGGCGAACCAGCGGTAGATCAGGTCGAAGGCCGTCAGCATGCGCGCGTGGCCGATATGACAGAGGTCGTACACCGTCATGCCGCACACGTACATACACACCTTGCCGGGCTCGATGGGTTTGAACTCTTCTTTCTGGCGGGTCAGGGTGTTATACACGGTCAACATGATGGAAACCTATTGGAGGTTGGGTCAAAAAAGAACAATTGTAACAGAGCCGTCAAGCCCTCCGCATCGCGATTGTTAAGCGCCGCGCGGCAGGCGATGCGCTCCGCCGCCAGATGGCGGATAATGGACTTTTCCCCCCTAGCCCTGGTCCGCCATGAGCCATACCCCGCTTTCCGACGCCGACTACCAACGCCTGGCCTCCACCCTGAACCGCTTTCTGCCGCAACATGGCATGAACCTGGAGCGCCTGGACGGCTTTTTCGCCGCCCTGCTCAGCGGTCCGGAACAGATCAAGCCGACCGAATGCCTGCCCCTCATCATCGGCGACGCCTTCGACGACGATTCCGCCTTTCCCAGCGACAAAGCGCTGGAACAGTTCGCCAAGCTGCTGATGGGACATTGGCTGGACATCTCCGCCGCGCTGCGCGAGGACGGCGCCTTCCAACCCTGGCTGGAGCCGGACGCCGCCGGCGAGATCCGCGGCAACGACTGGGCCGAAGGCTTTTCCGAAGGCATGCAGTTGCTGAACGAGGACTGGGGCCTGCTGTTCGACGATCCGGAACAAGCGCCGCTGCTGGAGCCCATCCTGACCCTGGCTTTCGAGCGCAATCCGGATCCGGAAGTGCAAGTGCCCGCGCTGACGCCGACGCAACGCGAGCAGTGCCTGGCCGCGCTGTCCGAATCCGTGCACGGCATTCACCGTTTCTTCTCCGCCATTCGCCGGCGCCTGGAAGAGGAGGAACAGGAGCTGGAGCGCCGGCAGCGCAACTGAGCTGGTCAACCGGTCCGCGGCGGCGACGTTGATAAGCAGGCCGGCGCAAGCCGCCTCCCACCGCCACAGGACCCGCCATGAATCCTATAGAAGCCCTGCTGTTTGCCGTCATCCAAGGCGTCAGCGAACTTTTCCCCATCAGCAGCCTGGGGCACGGCGTGCTGATACCGGACTGGCTGCACTGGTCCATCAACCGCACAAGCCCGGACTTCCTGCCCTTCATGGTGGTGCTGCACTTGGGCACCGCCGCCGCGCTATTGCTGTATTTCCGCCGCGACTGGCTGAGATTGATAGGCGGCTTCCTGAAAGCCCGAGGCAAAGCCGACAACCCGGAAGCTCGGCTAATGTGGCTGTTGATCGCCGGCACCATTCCCGCCGGCCTGCTGGGCCTGCTGCTGGAGAAGCAGCTGCGCGCGCTGTTCGCCAGCGCCACCGCGGTGCTGATCTTCCTCAGCCTGAACGGTCTGCTCCTGCTCTGGGGAGATCGCCTGAAAGGGAAACAATCCCATTTGGACCTGGACAAGTTGAGCTTGTCCGGCGCAATCAAGATAGGCGCGGGCCAGGCCCTGGCCCTGCTGCCCGGCTTCTCCCGCTCCGGCGCCACCCTGGTGGCCGGCCTCGCTCACGGCCTGGATTACGCCTCGTCCGCGCGTTTCTCTTTCCTGCTGGCCACCCCCATCATCGCTGCCGCCGGCGTATTGGAAGTGCCCAAGCTGGCGCACAGCCAAGCTTCGGCAGGGCTGCTTCTGGCCTGCGGCCTGCTGTCCGGCGCCTGCGCTTACGCCAGCACGGCTTTTTTGATGCGCTACTTCAAGAAAAGCGAGATCGAATCCTTGTGGCCATTTGGCTACTACTGCCTGCTGGTGGGTCTGGGCGGCCTGCTGATCAAGCTGATTTAGCCCCGCTCCCCCCCTGATGCTGCGTTGCGCCGACTTGCCGTACTCAAGTACTGCCTGCGTCGACGCGCCTTGCCTCAGCCGTGAAACTGAGTTTTGTTAGCGGCTCTACCTGCTTACGATCTGCTGCGCTGTGGCGATACCGCGAGACGTGGCCCGGCGAGTGCGCCTTGCGCCCCCACTTGGCTTTCGAGATCGTAAACACCCTCCAAATATTTCAAGCCAATTTTCAAAACGCATATCGCTGCAAGAAATCGGATTCCAATCCTATATTTGAACAAATTTTGAGCACAGCTTATTGGACTGATCGGTCTAGTGCTTTAGAATCGGAAGAATAATATCCAGGGCCGCTCTCGACAGTGGCCCTAACTAATTTTTTGAAGAATGAGCGTTTTGGAAGAAAAAAGAAACGAGCGCCTGCCCGCTGACCTGGCCAGGCGCGCAACCGCCATTATCGAGCTACCCGATGGCGTGCTGGTCACTGCGGCCAGAGGCGGCCGGTACAATCTTCCTGGCGGCAAGGCCGCCCGCGGTGAATTGCGCTCTCAGGCGCTGATCCGTGAAGTGCGGGAAGAAACCGGCTTGCGCATCAACTCCATGCTGTATCTGTTCGATCACATCACCCCGTTCAACGCGCACAAGGTTTACCTGTGCATTGCGCAGGGTCAGCCGCGCCCGCAGGGAGAGATCGAACGCATCGCGCTGGTATCGTCACCGGACACCGATATGGATTTGTTCATAGAAGGCCGCGCCATCCTGCGCCGCTACGCGCGGCTGCGCGGCGAGGTCACGGCCAAGGGCGACGCGCTGCGCGCTTTGCTGGGGCTGGCCCGCTACATCGCCAAGGTGGACGTCGCCAAAGTGGACTGAATGCCGCCGCGCAACGCAAAACAGGACATGCCTACGCATGTCCTGTTTTTTTTCCGGCTCCCGATGCGGCTCAGATGCCGGCAATGGGCGCCGAGCTTTCCGCCCCGCGCGCGCTGTCCGCCACACCCGCCGGCAAATTCACCCAACCCGCGGCCGAACCCAGCGACAAAGCCCCGGCCAGCAACACCATGGCCACCGGCGCGAACAACAAGACGCCCAGCGCCACCCGCAGCCGGTGAATGCCGGACACCACGGCCAGCGCGTTGACCAGCACCAGAATGCCGAAGATGGACAACACCGCGTTGACCGCCAGCGCCGCGTCGTCCGGCAACCAGCTGGTCAGCGGCTCGACGAACTGCAGGCCGCTGGCCACCGCCACCAGGCCGAACAGCGAGCCATGACCGTCCCATTTGGCAAAACGCAGCCATAAACCGATGAAGCCGGCGAAGCACAGAGTTTCCGCCAAGGTGAACAACACCATGAACAGCATGCGGCCAGTCAGGTTGTTGCCCAGTTCGGCCGTGTCGGCGCTGGCCACCAGGCCCAGCGCCATCAGAAACAGCAGGGTCTGCCAGCGCGGATACTGATACTCGCCCAGGGGCTTGACCCGAAAGCGAAGCAAATCCACCACATCGTCAATCAGCAGGCGCATGTCCGCTCTCAGTCAAAGACTACCGTCTTGTTGTTATAGGACAGCACGCGGTTGTCCATATGCCAGCGCACGGCGCGCGACAGCACCACTTTCTCCAGGTCGCGGCCTTTCTGGATCAGGTCGTCCACTTCGTCGCGATGAGAAATGCGGGTGACTTCCTGCTCAATGATCGGGCCTTCGTCCAGGTCCTCGGTCACATAGTGGCTGGTAGCCCCGATCAGCTTTACCCCGCGCGCAAAAGCGCGGTGGTAGGGCTTGGCGCCGTCGAAGGCGGGCAAGAAGCTGTGATGGATGTTGATCACCCGGTCCGGATACCGCTCGACAAACTTGTGCGACAGAATCTGCATATAACGAGCCAGCACGATGAAGTCCACGCCGGCTTCTTCCAACAAGCGGAACTGCTCGGCCTCGGCCTCGACCTTGTTGTCCTTGGTGACCTTGATCACATGGAAGGGGATGCCGTTGAACTCCACCAGCCGGCGGCAGGTTTCGTGGTTGGAAATCACCAGCGGAATCTCGCAGTCCAGTTCGCCGATGCGCCAGCGGTGCATCAGGTCCACCAGGCAGTGCTCGTACTGCGACACGAAGATGGCCATCCGCGGCTTGCGGGTGGACAGCGACACTTTCCAGTTCATCGCGTGTTCGTCGGCAATCGGCTGGAAGGCGGCGGCGAAGTTCTCCATCGGCAAGGTGAAGCCGTCCACATCCCACTGCACCCTCATCAGGAACAGGTTTTCGCTGGTGTCCTGATGCTGGTCCGCGTGCATGATGTTGGCGTTGTAGGTCATCAGGAAGTTGGCGATGGCCGCCACCAGGCCCTTCTTGTCCGGCGCGCTGATCAACAGCGTGGCCGACTGCTTGTCTTGACTCATGATCGGATTTGCTTACTGCGAACTAAAACCGTCGATTTTACGATAGCCGGACCGCCAACGTCTCGCTTTGTTTGCAAGCGCCGGCCCTATCGCCCGCCGATAAAACAAAAACGCCGCCGCCGCGGAAGCGGCGATGGCGTTTTCGGCTGAACGGCGCGCCGTTCAAGCGTGCATATTGGCGGAATCCAGAGTGTTCTGCAGCAAGGTGGCCACCGTCATCGGCCCCACGCCGCCCGGCACCGGGGTGATGAAGCCGGCGCGCTCGGTCGCCGCGGCGAACTCCACGTCGCCGCACAGCTTGCCGCTGTCCAGACGGTTGATGCCCACGTCGATCACCACCGCGCCCGGTTTGATCCATTCGCCCTTGACGAAGTTAGGAATGCCCACCGCCGCCACGACGATGTCGGCCGCGGCCACTTCGGCGGCCAGATCGGCGGTGGCGCTGTGGCACACCGTCACCGTGGCGCGCGCCAGCAGCATTTCCAGCGCCTGCGGACGGCCTACAATATTGGACGCGCCGACAATCACCGCCTTCTTGCCCTTGGGATCAATGCCGTACTCTTCCAGCAGCGTCATCACGCCGCGCGGGGTGCACGGCCGCAGCAAGGGCATCTTGATCGCCAGCCGGCCCATATTGTAGGGATGGAAACCGTCAACATCCTTTTTAGGATCGATGCGCTCGATCACCGCCTGCGGATCGATCTGCTTGGGCAGCGGCAGTTGCACCAGAATGCCGTCGACGTCCGCGTCGGCGTTCAAGCGGTCGATGATATCCAGCAGTTCCTGTTGGCTGGTGCCGGCCGGCAGATCATAGGCCAAGGAACGGATGCCGGCTTTCTCGCAGGAGCGCTTCTTGCTGCCCACGTAGACCGCGGACGCCGGGTCCTCGCCCACCAGAATCACCGCCAGCGCCGGGGCGCGCTTGCCCGCGGCCAGGCGCGCCTGCACGCCCTCGCCCACTTGGGCGATCAGTTTTTCCGCTACCGCTTTGCCGTCAATCAGTTGTGCTGCCATGGGCCGGTTCCATAAAGAAGCTGAAAAAGAAGGCGCATATTCTCGCATTTTTCGGCCGTTTCCGAAATGCCGCTGCGCAACAAAACTGACTTAACATCAAGATAAGTAAAGGGAACTACCAACCCGCTCGCCGTCCGCTCAATATTGCGCCTCCAACCGGCCTAAAATTAATTGCAAACGGGTGTTGACAGCCTAAATCGCCATCCGTATAGTTGCGGTCTCTGTCGTCGGGGCGTAGCGCAGCCTGGTAGCGCACCTGATTTGGGATCAGGGGGTCGCGAGTTCGAATCCCGCCGCCCCGACCAGACGAGGCAAAGCCCGACCTGAGCGCCCGTAGCTCAACCGGATAGAGCACCGGCCTTCTAAGCCGGGGGTTACAGGTTCGAGTCCTGTCGGGCGCGCCAAAGTAGTTGTGGTACAATGCAGTCGTTTTTTCAGTGGTGGATGTAGCTCAGTTGGTAGAGTCCAGGATTGTGATTCCTGTTGTCGTGGGTTCGAGCCCCATCATCCACCCCACCCTATTATAAGCTGCCGCTTCATGGCGTCGGCTCACCGCTTTCTGCGGTGGATGTAGCTCAGTTGGTAGAGTCCAGGATTGTGATTCCTGTTGTCGTGGGTTCGAGCCCCATCATCCACCCCAAATCTTCAAAAACCCGGCCAAATGCCGGGTTTTTTCATTTTTGCGACTCATAAGGTCAGTTTTGGGCCTTGTCTGACAGTTCAAGCTCCGTATAATCGAATACATTTGCATGACACCGCTTGACTGACGACGACACCCACCACCATGACCACCATGCAGCCGATCAAGCGCCAGACGCTCACCAGTGCCGTAACCGAATCCTTGCGCCAGCGCATTCTCTCCGGGGAATTCCCCGATGGCCAACAATTGCGCCAAGAGGCGCTATCCAATGAATACGGCGTCAGCCGGGTGCCGGTGCGCGAGGCGCTGCGCCAGCTGGAAGCCGAAGGCCTGATCCAGATCATCGACCACAAGGGCGCGCTGGTATCCAAGTTGTCGCTGGAAGACGTGCTGGAGCTGCTGGAAATCCGCGCGATGCTGGAGGGCTCGGTTCTTAAAGCCGCCATCCCCTGTCACACCAAGGCCGACCACGATCTGGCCCAGCAAACCTTGCGCGAATTCGAACAAGCGCTGCGCAACAACGACGTGCGCCACTGGGGCGAATTGAACTCTCGCTTCCACCTGGCGCTGTACCGAGCCGCCAAGCGGCCGAACACGCTGGCGCTGATCGAGCAACTGCACAATAAAACCGACCGCTACACCCGGATGCAGATCTTGTTCACCCGCACCATGGAACGGGCACACGAGGAACACAGCAAGCTGCTGGAGCTGTCGCGCCAAGGCAAGGCAGATGAAGCCTCGGAATTCATCCGCTTCCACATCCTGTCCGCCGGCCACGCGCTGGAAGACTATCTGCGCAACCAAACCCAGCAGAACGCCTTGAGCTGAAACCCGCCGCCTCGCCTTCAGATTTTTTGAACTTGGCGCGCAATTCTTTGCGCTATCAAGCGCCGCGGCGGCGCGCAATAATCCGACCATGCCAACCGCCGGACGCTAGTTCGGCCCCACAGGGAGACATGGTCATGCAACACCCTTTCATCAGCCGGGAAGCGGAGCGTCTGGTCAACGGCCAAGCGGTGACCGACGGCGCCGGCGTGCGCCTGCTGCGCGTGCTCAGCGCCGATCTTCAGCGGCGGCTGGACCCTTTCCTGATGCTGGACGAGTTCCGCTCCGACAACCCCGGCGACTACATCGCCGGCTTCCCCAGCCATCCGCACCGCGGCTTCGAAACCGTTACTTATATGCTGGCCGGCCGCATGCGCCACCGCGACAACGCCGGCAACGAAGGCCTGCTCGGACCCGGCGGCGTGCAATGGATGACCGCCGGCCGCGGCATCGTCCATTCCGAACTCCCGGAACAGGAAGACGGCCTGATGCACGGCTTCCAGCTGTGGCTGAACCTGCCGGCGGAGCACAAGCTGCGCGCGCCGTGGTATCGCGACATTCCCGCCGCCGAGATTCCGACGGCCCCGGCCAACGGCGCGGCGCGGCTGATCGCCGGCCACTGGCGCGGCCAGGCCGGCGCGGTAGAACGCGAAGCCACCGAACCGCTATACCTGGATCTGCATCTTGACGCCGGAAGCGAAGAGACTCTGGAGATACCCGCCGGCCACAACGCCTTCATCTACGTCTACCAGGGCGAGATCGCCGTCGGCGCGCAGCCGCGCGACGTCAAGGCAAGGCAGATGGCGGTGCTGGACAACCGTGTCGGCAGCAACGGCGTCAGCCTCCGCGCTTCCGCCGACAGCCGCTTGCTGCTGATTGCCGGCAAACCCTTGGGCGAACCCATCGCCCAGTGGGGGCCGTTTGTGATGAATACCCGCGAGCAAGTGGAAGAAGCCATAGCTGATTTCCGCGACGGACGCTTCTGACCCTCAAACCCTAAGCTGGAGCCGCCATGCCACTGCTTACCCAAACCATCGCCAGCCTGGACCGCGACATCGGTTTTCCGGTGCGCCGGCTGTTGCCCACCCGCCAGGCGCGCCGCGTCGGCCCCTTCGTGTTCCTCGATCACATGGGCCCGGCCCATTTCGCCGCCGAAGGCAGCGCCGGCGATGTGCGGCCGCATCCGCACATCGGCCTGGCCACCGTCACCTATCTGTTCTCCGGCGCGATGATGCATCGCGACAGCCTGGGCACGGTGCAGCGCATCGAACCCGGCGCGGTCAATCTGATGACCGCCGGCAGCGGCATCACCCACTCCGAGCGGGTGCCGGCCGACATCCGCCGGCAAGGCGTCGCGGTGGAAGGCATGCAGTTGTGGCTGGCGCTGCCGGATGAACTGGAGGAGTGCGAGCCGGCCTTCGCCCATTACCCGGCCGAGGACTTGCCCCACTGGAACCAGAACGGCGTGGAGCTAAACCTGCTGATCGGCGCCGGCTGGGGCCGTCGCTCGCCGGTCGCCTATCCGCTGCCGGTGTTCTATGCCAGCGCCGCCATGCCGGCCGGCGCGCGACTGGCGCTGCCGGAAGGCGTGGACGAACTGGCCGCCTATGTCGCCGCCGGCGAGCTGGACGTGGACGGCGCCACGCTGAACGCCAACGAATTGGGCCTGCTGCGAACCGGCCAGGGTGGCGAACTGATCGCGCGGCGCGACGGCCGGGTGATGCTGCTGGGCGGCACGCCGCCGGCCAGCCCGCGCTACCTGGACTGGAACTTCGTGTCCAGCCGCCGCGAGCGGCTGGCCCAGGCGCGCGCGGACTGGATCGCCCAGCGTTTCCCGATGGTGCCGGGCGAGACCGAGTTCATTCCCTTGTGAGAGCAGCCGGCTAAAAACAAAACCCCCGCCAGTTGCCCGGCGGGGGTTTTCGCTTGGATCCAGCGTCTTACTTGCTCTGGATGCCGCCTTTCACCACGGTCGGCGTATTCTCATGCTCGGCGCGGATCAGCGGCGCCTTGCCGGAAGTCACGTCGCTGACCGCCTGCTTCAGGATGCCGGACGGGGTGCTGTTCAGCTTGACCCCGCCGCCGCCCTTGTAGCGCTCGGTGGCGATGTCGGCGGTTTCCACCTTGGAATCGCCCAGGTCCACCTTGCCGTTGGCGGACGACACGGTCGCGCCGGTCAGCTGGGTCTTGCCGCCCACTTGCAGGGTCACGCCGTCAGCGCCGGCGATGCCGGTGACGGCGCCCACCGAGTTGTCACGTTTAACGCTGACATCCACGTCGGCCTTCAGCTCAGTACCCTTGTCCTGAGCGTTCAGCAGCTTGTCCTTCAGCGTGTTGCCGCCTTTGCGCGCCAGGGTGTCCAGCGTGCCGGACTTGGCCGGTCCGGAGGTTGGCTTCTCGGGCAGGGTGACGGTTTCGCTGTTGACGTTGAAGCTCACCGCATTGGTGGTGTCTTCCTTCAGGCCCTTGTTGAAGGCAAAGCTGTCATACTTCTCCTTCACCTTGTCGGACGCGGCGTTGACCAGCTCGGCGCCCTTCTCTTTCACCTTGTCCTTCAGCGGACCGGCCTTGTCGGCGGCCTGATCGACCAAGCTGGCCTCCTTGCCGTTGGAGCTGTTGACGCCCAGCGACACATCCACCTTCACGCTGTTGTCGCGATCCTGACGGCTCTCCAGCGCCAGCTTGCCGCCCACCTGGCCGCCGACGGTCTTGCCGCTGACATTGGCGCCGGCCAGGGTGGCGTTGCCCTCGGCGTTCAGTTCCACTTGCTGCTTGGCGGTCACGCTGGCGTTGGCGTTGCTCAGCTTGTCCTGCTGATCCACCTTCACCTCCAGGCCAGCCTTGACGTCATGCACGTTCTTGGTGCTGTCCGGCTTGATCTGACCGTTTTCCTTGTCGCTATTGGCCTTGTTGCCGCCGCCGATATTGCCGGCCACGCTCCAGTTGTTGCGCTGGCTGCTGGACTGTGCCGACTCCAGGCGGATATCGCCCTGACTATTCAGCTTGGCGCTGTCGCCCTGCACCTGGGTGCCGCTCAGGCGGATGCCGCCGTTGCCGGCTTCTATGCTGGCTTGGCCGCCGCTGATCACGCTGCCGCCGGTCTGGCTGCGGCTGGACTCGTCGGTGCTGGCGTAATTGCCGCCGGCGCCCACGTTGAAACCCTTGCTTGCCTTCTCCTGACCATTACTCTGGCTGCCGCCGGCTTTGACATCAAAGCCCCACTGGCTGCCGGACTTCTCGGCGCTGGATTCGGCGGCCTTGAACTCCACCTTGTCGCCCTTCAGCGCCACGTCGCCGCGGCTGGCGATCTTGTCGCCCTGCAGGGCCAGCTTGCCGCCGGCCGTCAATGCCACGCCGGCATCGGCGTCCACGCCGCCGGTCACCGCGGTGCTGGACTTGGCTTGCTGCTTGTCCACGTTCACCGCCACCCCGCCGCTGCCGCCGACATTCTTGCCGCCGCCTTCGATCGGGCTAGTGGTGATGGCCAGGTTGGCCTTGCCGCCCACGGTGCGCTGCTCGCTGCTGCTGCTGTTGTTCGCCTGGGTGAAGCTCAGGTCGCCGCCGGCGCTGACACTGGCCGCGCCCTTGCCGCCGGCGATGGTCACGCCTTGGTAGGCGGCGTTGTTGTCCACCTCCACCTTGACGCCGTTGCCGGCGCGGATGCCGCCGGTCACCGCGGTGGAGCTGGACGAAGCGCTGGTCACCGTGCTGCCGCTGCCGGCCGCCTTGACGTTCACGTCTTCGCCGGTGGTGGTGTAGACGCGCACGCCCACATCCGCCTCGGTCTTG
Source organism: Chromobacterium fluminis (assembly GCF_011602385.1). Taxonomy (NCBI): domain Bacteria; kingdom Pseudomonadati; phylum Pseudomonadota; class Betaproteobacteria; order Neisseriales; family Chromobacteriaceae; genus Chromobacterium; species Chromobacterium fluminis. Next base: position 69,556 of record NZ_JAAOMA010000021.1, read on the forward strand.
CTGCCGCTCTGGCTCTGGGTATTGGCCGCGGCGGTGAATTGGTGGCTGTCAGCCTTGATCTCCACCGTGTTGCCGGCCTGGTACTGGGTGCCTTGATCGCTGAGCCCGGCCTTGGCGTCCACCTTGATGTTGCCGCCGTTCAGGCTGCTGGCCTGCGCGGTGCTGGACTGGCGGATTTCCGAGCCGACGCCGGCCTTGACGCCCACATCCACGCCCAGATTGGCCGCGCCCAGATCGCCGGCCGCGCCGGCCGCGCCGATCACATCGCCCTTGACCACTTTTTCGCCAGCCGCCACCAGCGGACGGGTCACGCCGCTGTAATCGGCGTTGACGCCCACTTCCACGCCCCAATGACTGCTGTCGGTAGTGGTTTTCTGGGTGCTGTTGGCCGCCTGGTTGTCGATGCGGCCGCCAGCCAGCTTGATGTCGCCCTCAGCCTTGACCTGGGTGCCCTGATTGCGGATGTCGCCGTCGCCGTTTCCGGCGATGATGCTGACGCCGCCCTTGGAGTGGATCGCGCTGACCAGGGCGGTGCTGCTCTCGGATTGGCTACGGCTGTTCTTCTGGTCCACGCCCAGCGCCACGCCGGTCTTGTCCAGGCCGGCGTCGATATAGATGCCGCCGCCGGTGACGCTGTTGCTCTTGCTTTCCTTCACCGTGTCCTGCGCCGCGTTCAGGCTGACGTTCTGGCCGCTGAGGGCCGCGCCGCCGGCGCCGGCGTTCAGCTTGGAGCCGGTCACGGTCAGATCGCCCTGGGCATTGAGCGCCACCTTGTCGCCGGACAGCGTCGCCGCCTGGTTCTGGGTCGCGTCGCGGTCCACGTTGCTGCTGCTGTGCTCGATGCGCACGCCGCCGCGGTACTGTTTATCGCCGGTGATTTCGCCAACGCCGCGCAACGCCAGCTCGGTGTCCTTGCTCTCCACCGTGTCGCGGGTCTGCGACGCCGCCACCTTGATGTCGCCGTTGGCGGCCACGTTCAACTCGCCGCCGGCGCGCACCTGGCTGCCGCTGATCACCACGTCCTTGGCGGACTGGATGCTCAGATTGGTGTCGGACTTCAGCTCGGCGTTGACCGCCTGCTGCTGGCTGGCATTGCCCTTGCTGCTGCTCTTGGTGATGTTGAAAGCGGTGCCGCTGCGCTGATCGGTGCGGGTTTGCGATTGGTTGACCACGCTGTCGATGCTGATGTCGCCGTTGCGGCTCACCGCCACCGCGTCCTGCTCGCCGCGGGCGCGACTGCCGGCGATGGCCACGCTGTCGCCGCGCAGCGTCAGCTTGCCGCCGGCGGTCAGATCGCTGCCGGTGTTGACGGTATCGGTCTTGCCGTTGTCGCGGTTGCCACCGCCGCCGATGCCCCCCCAGTACACCTGGTCGTTGCGCTGGCTGTTCTGGTTTGTCGTCTGCTGCACGCCCAGGCCGAGCGCGCCGCCCGCGTCCAGGGAGGCGTCGCGGCCGGCGGTCAGCTTGGCCGCCTTGGCGTCGATATCGCCGCTGGCGCGGATATCCAGATCGCGCCCGGCGCGCAGCTGGCTTTGCGCCAGGCGTTGCTCGCTGGAAGCATGGTCCCAAGAGCCGGTTTCCAGGCTGGCGCCGTCGTTCTTGCGATTGCCCCTATCGCTGCGGGTGTCGGTTTCCGTCACGCCGCTCAGCTTCACGCCGCCGTCGGCCTGCAGACGGATGTCCTGGCCGGCGCTGACGCTGCCGCCGCGGATGGCGATCTGGCCGCGCGGCTGCGCGCCGTCCACCGCCTGGTTGTCCGCCGCCGTCGCCGCCGCGGTCAGCGTGGCGTCCTGCTCGGCGCGGATGCGCACGCCTTCCTGACGCTGGCTGGTTTCGCTTTGGTCGCGGTTATAGGCCCAGGAGTTTTTCCAGGCGTGATTGCTGTTGCTGGACGCGCTGTCCGCCACTTGGCTGTCCAGCGTCAAATCCTTGCCGCTGAGCGCCACATTGCGGCCGCTGATGTCGGTGGCGGCCAAGGTCACCGCGTCGCCGGCGCTGAGGCTCACATCGTCGCGCGCGCTGATGACGCTGCGCTTGATGCGGGTGTCGCTGCTATTGCTGGCGGTATTGGTTTCGCCGGTTTTCCAGATGAACCAGCTCTCGTCGTGGCCGCTATCTTGGGTGGTGGAGGTTTCCGCCCGACCGCGGCTGTCGATCTGGCGCGCGGCCAGGGCCACCTTGCCTTCGCTGGCGCGGATCTGCGCGCCTTCCAACGCCAATTTTCCTTGGCGCGCCTCCACCGACACTTCTTGCGCGCCGTTCAGGCTGCCGCCCACATTGACGCCGGCGCCGTCTGCGGTGCTGATGATATTGATGCGGCCGGCCTGCATCGCGCCCAGGAACACGCTGTCCAGCGAGCCCACGCCCTCGGGGGCCTTGTCGCTGCGCAGCACCTTGGCGTCCTTGCCTTGATAATCCACCAGGTTGAAGCCGGCGCGGACATTAAGCTGCTCGCGCGCGGCCACATTGCCGCGCACATCGATGCGCGGCGCGATCAAATCCAGCACATTGACGCCGCTCAGACCGGCGCCGTTGACGCTGAGCGCGTTGCCGTTCATCGCCGCCTGCAAGGAGGCGATGGCGCCGTTTTCGATATTGGCGTTGCCCACCAGCAGCGAAGCGCGCGGGGTGTTGATGAAGCCGCAGCCGCTGCAGGTGATGCCGTTGGGGTTGGCCAGCACATAGTCGGCGGCCTTGCCGAACACTTCCTGCTTGCCCAACAGCAAGGAGGGGTTGCGGCTGATCACTTCGTTCAAGATCACGCTGGCTTCGCGCCCGCCCAGCAGCGCGTTGGCGCCCAACTGGCCGGCCAGCTGCGATTGGCCGCCGGCGGCGGAGTTGTTGAACACCGCGCCGGGCTTGCCGACGTTGAAATCCTGGTATTGGTTATGCGACAGGCCCGCGGCGCTGGGCGCCACGATATTGACCACCGCCGCGCCGTTGGCGGCGTTGCTCACCTGCGGCTGCGCGCCGTTGCCGCCGGCGACGATGCCGGCCGCCATCGCGGCTTCCACCGCCCAAAACGCCAGGGTCAACGCCGCGGCCACTTTCCCCGTTACCGATAAGCCGAAATTTATTTTTTTCTTCATGATTTGAGTCCCGTTCATTCAGAGAACAAGCAGATTCGGTCCAAAACCGTCTATCCGGACAACCCATGTTCCGCGGACTGCACCGGCCTGCCAGCCGGATCCATCCCAATGAAACATACGTTTGATTTCGAATCTACGTCTCTTTTTAAATCCATTCAAATGAAATACTGCCAATATCGCTTAGTCGCTTTCGCGCTTAATTTCTTTCAAAAAACTTCCACGTCAAAAAATAAATACCAAAAGCATCACCAGGACAATGCCAGCCTGGCGAACAGCTGATGGCCTTCCTGCTGCCAGCCGGCGGGCTTGTACAAGGGCCGACTGTATTCCAGATCCAGACTGGCCTTGCGATAGCTGAAGGCCAGGCCCAGGCTGGCGCCGGCAATGCTCTGCCATTGCTGGACCGAACCAAGCGGCAGCACCCGGCCTCCGTCCAGACCAATCCGCGGCGTCACGCCGACGCCGGCCACCTCGAAACGACGCGACAAGGTGTTGCGCCAGGACCAGGCGGTTTCTCCTGCCAGAAAGTTGCGGCGGAAACCGCGCACCGCGCTGGCGTCGGACACATCCATCTGCTCAACGCCGGGCAGATAGTCGCGGCTGGTCTGACCCGTTAGCGCGCTGTTGAGCTGGTAAGGCCCGCCGGGCAGGCCCAGGCTTTGAAACCAATTCAGCGAAGCCTTCCACTTGGTGAACTGCGGATTGGGGCCGTCCGACGCGCGCGGGTCCGGCGCATTCGCGCCCAGCCAGCGCGTGCCGCGCTGCACGCCGGCGTCCGCGATCAGCACGCCGCCGCTGAGCAATTGCAGCCGGGACAAACCCAGTTCGGCCACGCTCAGCGTGGGGCTGGACACTGCGTACTCCACATCCTGAATGTAATTGCGCACCCGTTTATGGATTAGCTGCGCCATCAGCGAGGTGGTCTGGTTTTGGCCGCGACTCAGCACCCGGTCCACGCGCAATCCGCTCTGCGCGGTGCTGCCGGATAGTTGCACCAGATTATTAGTAAGCTGTTGCGTGTTCAGATAATCGGCGCGGCTGATGAAGGCGCTGAAAGTCCAATAGCCATAGGGCAGAGAGTAAAACAGCGATTCGCTGCGGCTATGCCGCACCGCGTTGTCGTTGCTGGTGCGCTGCGCCGACACACTGACGAAGTCGGACAAACCCAGCGGGCTATCCCAGGACAGGCCCACCCCGGCCTGAACCCGCCCGGTGCTGTCGCGGCCGGTGTTGTCGGCGTTGAAGCTCAAGCGCCAGGGCGCATCCTTGTTGTTGCGCAAGCTGAGAATGGAACCGCCGACGGTTTCGCCGGGCAAGATGTCCAGCGTCGCCTTGCTGGACGGCAGGCGATTGGCCTGGTCCAGCCCCTGGTCGGCGTCGTGGATGTTCAGCGGCCGGCCGACCACGCCGGGAAACAAAGTAGCCGGATTGCTGCGCCGGTCGTCGCTGACGATTTTCTCCACCCTGCCTTCATGCACGCGCAAAGTCAGGATGCCCTGCTCGTCCGGGCCTTCGGCCGCCACGCGCGCGGCGATATAGCCCTTCTTCAGATAGAGTTGGGTCAAGGCGCGGCTATAGCGGTTCAACTCCTCGTTGTTCAGGCAGTCGCTGGCCAGTTCGCCCAGCGCAGCCACTTCCTTGCGGCTCAACAGCTTGATGCCGGCCAGGCGCACGCCCTTGACGCGCAGGCAGTCCAGTTCGCTCATGTCCGCGGCTTGCGGCCGACGCATCATATTGCTGTCCGGCTGCATTTGCCGCAGCCGATGTTGCTGGATGATGGCGTCGAAACGACGGCTGTTGTCCTGCAACAGGCGCCGCGAATCGTTTTCCATTTGCTGATGCATGCTGCCAGACATGCCGGGCACTTCCGCGGCCTGCGCCGCCGCCCCCCAACAAACGATCCCCGCCATCCGCCAGAACTGGGCTGGAGATGGTTTTTTGTATTTAATCATCATCGGATTCGTAACTATTTTTAAATAAAGGAAAACAGAAATTCCATGTCGCGTCCAGACTAATGAGAATAATTATCAAATAATGACACTATTACCCAGCCTTGATGCCAGCCTTGCGGCATCAGTGCAACACAAAATGCAATATAAATAAAAAAACCCGGCCAATGGCCGGGCTTTCCTCTTAGTCGTTTGATTCTGAAATATCTTTCAGAAGATCAGAAAAAACTTATTCGAACATAAAGTGGGCGCGCTTGATATTGCACAGCAATTCATAGGCAATGCTGCCGGCGGCGGCGGCCACCTCGTTGACCGACACGGTATCGCCCCACAACTCCACCTCGCTGCCGATGCCCGCGGCGGGCAAGTCGCTCAAGTCCACGGTGATCATGTCCATGGACACCCGGCCGATGATGCGCGAACGGCGGCCGTCCACCGCCACCGGGCTGCCGCTGGACGCCAGCCGCGGATAACCGTCGGCGTAGCCGCCGGCGATCAGGCCCACCCGGGTCGGCCGATCGGTGACAAAGTTGTTGCCGTAGCCGATAGGCTCGCCGGCGGCCAGCTCGCGCACGCCGAAGATGCGGCTGCTCAGCCGCATCACCGGTTTCAGCGCGTCGCCTTGCGGAAAACCCGCCGGCAAGGGGCTGGCGCCGTAGAGCAGGATGCCGGCGCGCCCCCAGTCGCGACGCGACCGCGGATGGCACAGGATGCCGGCGGAATTGGCCACGCTCTCCTCCCCCGGCAAGCCCGCGGTGGCGGCGTCGAAGGTTTCGATCTGCGCCAGCGTCATTGGCACCGTCGGCTCGTCGGCGCGGGCGAAGTGGGTCATCTTGACGATGCTCTCCGCCTTGCCGCTGGCCTGCAGCCGTTCCCAGGCCGCGCGGTAATGCCGCGGCAAGAAGCCCTCGCGGTGCATGCCGCTGTCCAGCATCAGCCAAACCCGGAACGGCGCGGCCGGCTGCGCTTCTTCCAGCATGCGCAGCTGTTCTTCGCTCTGCACCACCAACCACAGCCGGTGACGCTCGACCTCGGTCAGTTCGACCGCCTCGAACACGCCCTCCAGCAACAGGATGGGCGCGCTCACGCCGGCGGCGCGCAATTGCAACGCTTCCTCAAGACAGGCGACGGCGAAACCGTCGGCGACATCGACCAGCGCCTGAGCGCAACGCGCCGCGTCGTGGCCGTAGCCGTTGGCCTTCAGCACCGCCAATACCCGCCCGCCGTGCTGGCGCTTGGCCAGCAGATAGTTGTCGCGCAGGTATTGGGTGCGGATGGCGGCGATCAGCGGCCGCATGCTCAAACGCCCGCCACGGCCGGCCGCGCGGCCGGCACCACCAGGGTCTCGCCCTGTTTGGCGTAGCGCTGCATGGACAGACCGTCCAGGCTGATCTCCGGCTTAGCGCCGGTGATGATGTCAGCCAGCACCTTGCCGGAGCCGGCGCCCATGGTCCAGCCCAGGGTGCCGTGGCCGGTGTTCAGCGATAGATTGGCGAAGCGGGTGCCGCCCACGATGGGCGTGCCGTCCGGTGTCATCGGGCGCAGGCCGGTCCAAAAGCTGGCGGCCGGGATGTCGCCGCCGTTCGGATACAGATCGCCCACCACCATTTCCAGCGTTTCGCGGCGGCGCGGGTTCAGCGACAGATCGTAGCCGGACAGCTCGGCCATGCCGCCGACGCGGATACGGTCGTCGAAACGGGTGATCGCCACCTTGTAGGTTTCGTCCAGCACAGTGGACACCGGCGCGCCGGCCGGATTGGTGATCGGCACGGTCAGCGAATAGCCCTTGACCGGGTAAACCGGAATATCGATGCCCAAAGTCTTGACCATGTCGCGGGAGAAGCTGCCCATCGCCACCACATAGTGATCGGCGGTCAGCAAATCGTCGCCGACGCGGATGCCGGTGATGCGTTTGCCGTCGCTCTCGATGCCGTCCACGCTCACGCCGAAGCGGAACTCCACGCCCTTGGCGCGCGCCATCTCGGCCAGGCTGGCGGTGAACAGATTGCAATCGCCGGTTTCGTCATTGGGCAGTTGCAGACCGCCGCTGAGCTTGTGCTTGACGCTGGCCAGCGCCGGCTCCACCTCGGCGCAGCCGTCCCGGTCCAGCACCTTGAAATCCACGCCGCATTCCTTGAGCACGGCGATGTCCTTGCTGACGCCGTCCACCTGAGCCTGGCTGCGGAACAGCTGCAGCGTGCCGCCCTGGCGCGCTTCGTAGCCGATGCCGGTTTCCGCGCGCAGCTCTTTCATCTTGTCGCGGCTGTATTCGGCCAGACGCATCATCCGGCTCTTGTTCACCGCGTAAGCGTCTTCATTGCAGTTGGCCAGCATTTTGGCGATCCACTGCAGCTGGTACAAGCTGCCGTCCGGCTTTACCGCCAGCGGCGCATGACGCTGGAACAGCCATTTGGCCGCCTTCAGCGGAATGCCCGGCGCGGCCCAGGGCGTGGAGTATCCGGGGGAAATCTGGCCGGCGTTGCCGAAACTGGTTTCCAGCGCCACGCCCTCCTGACGCTCCAGCACCGTCACATCGCAGCCCGCCTTGGCCAGATACCAAGCCGTGGACACGCCCAGAACACCGCCGCCCAGCACGATCACCTTCATTTTTGCATCTCCGTTTGCAGCACTACATGGCTATAGTGATTTTGCGTAGTATATTAATGAAACACTGGGTTTTTTCACCAAAGTAGCGTCAGACTACAGATTTTTAAACTGCAAAATTTCATAGTCATAGTGAAAACATGAAGAAAAGTTCAAGCGGCGACAAAGCGCTGGATAAAACCGACCTGAAAATCCTGCGGCTGCTGCAAAAGAATGGCCGCATCTCGATGACGGAACTCTCTGAAAAGGTGGGACTTTCCACCACGCCGTGCACCGAACGAGTGCGCCGCATGGAGCGCGACGGCATCATCGAAGGCTATTACGCCCGCCTCAATCCGCATGCGATGGGCGCGGCGCTGCTGGTGTTCGTGGAGATCAAACTGGAGGCCAAATCCGGCAATATTTTCGACGCCTTCCGCCGAGAAATCATGCGCATCCCGGAAATTCTGGAATGCCACTTGGTGTCCGGCGAATTCGACTACCTGATCAAGGCGCGCATCCCGGACATGTCGATGTACCGCAAGTTGCTGGGCGATATCCTGCTGCAGCTGCCGTCGGCCAAGGAGTCCAAAAGCTATGTGGTGATGGAAGAGGTCAAGGAGACCCTGCTGCTGCCGCTAGGAGAATAAATAAGCCGTTTAAAAGCGCAGTCTTGCATTTGATTTAAATCAAGAAAATGCTTGCATTCCCCTTCCGTCTAAGCCAAACCACAAGCAGCTGTTGCTAGCGTAAAACTACCTAGGCGGGAGACGAAGATGTTCGGTTTCATGAAGGCGGTGGACAAGACCGCGGACACGGCGCGGCAGGTGCGCCAGTTGGAAAGCGTGCTGGACCACGCCGATAATCTGATCATGCTGTGCGACACCAGCCGCGACAACGTGATCTTCTACATGAACAAGACCGCGCACGACATCCTGGGCCGACACCGGGAAATGATGAACCAGAAATTCCGCGCCGGGGTCGACGTCAATCACGCCCATGGCCACAGCATTCATCAGTTCCACCGAGACCCGGAGCACAACCGCCGCATCCTGGCCGACCTGGCCAGCCGCAAGATAGACCAGCACATCGCGATGATTCCGGTGGGCGAGGTCATGTTCAAGACCAAGGTATTCCCGATCTGGGACTCCGCCCATCCCGACCAACTACTGTGCTTCATGGCCAGTTTTCAGGACGTGTCCGCCGAAATCCGCGCCCAGCAATTGCAGGATCAGGGCAATCAGCGCCGCGAATTTCTGGAGGCCCGCGTCAACGAACTCTCCGACAATATGCAAGCGATGAGCGCCACGATAGAAAACGTCGCGGTGCAGACTTCATCGGCTTCCGAATCCGCGGACCTCATGCTGGGCGAGGCCAAAAAAAGCGTGGCCATCGTCAACGACACCAGCCAGAGCATGCAGCAAGTGGGCAATATGGTGCGCCAGACCGCCGACAGCCTGATGTCGCTGGGCAAGCGCTCGGAAACCATCGGCCAGATCGTCAACGTGATCAAGGACATTGCGGATCAGACCAATCTCTTGGCCTTGAACGCGGCGATCGAGGCGGCGCGCGCCGGCGAGATGGGGCGCGGCTTCGCCGTGGTGGCGGACGAAGTGCGCAAGCTGGCCGAGCGCACCACCAAGGCCACCCAGGAAATCGGCGACATGATCCGCGCGATCCAGGGAGAAGTGCAGCAAAACGTGCGCGCCATCGAACTGGGGCGCGACCAGGTGCAAACGACCGAAAGCGACTTCCAACGGGCCGAAGCGGCGCTACACACCATTGTTGGCGAGATCAACACCATGCGCAATTTCGTGGTGGAAATCGCCAACGCCTCGGAAGAACAGGCCGCCACCTCGCAGGATATCGCCGATAAGCTCAGCGACATCACCCGGCAGGACTGAAGTAAAAATGCTTCACAAGCGAAGGATGGGGCGGAATAATCAAACGCTCCACCCTTCGCTTTGAGGCCACCATGAGCTTAGCGTCCGTTCAGGCGTTTTTCGCCGCCCGTCAGCTGGACATCCCCATCATAGAGCTGGAAGTCAGCACCGCCACCGTGGCGGAAGCCGCCGCCGCCCACGACGTGGAGCCCGGCCGCATCGCCAAGACCTTGGCCTTCCGCCTGAACGACGGCCGCGACGTCATCCTGGTGGCGCGCGGCGACGCCCGCATCGACAACCGCAAGTTCAAGGACGCCTTCGGCAAGGGGAAGATGCTGCCGCCTGACGAGGTGGAGGCCATCACCGGCCATCCGGTGGGCGGCGTCTGCCCCTTCGGCCTCGCCACCGAGCTGCCCATCTATCTGGACGTGTCGCTGCAGGCCTACGACGAAGTGCTGCCCGCCGCCGGCGCCGTCCACAGCGCGGTGCGCTTGTCGCCGCAGCAGCTGCACCACATCACCCAGGCCGACTGGGTGGATGTATGCCAGGCTTTTGCCTAGGAAACGGTTTACGCTCCGCTGTCGAACCGATGCAAAAAGCCGCCGTTTGTCGCCAAACGACGGCTCAAGCTTTCCCGCGGCGGAATCCCCGCCGCCTGCCACGCCAGGCCGGCGCGCTATTGAGACGCCCGCGCATCCCAACCAAGGCGCCGCCACCGTCTTGCCATGCGACGCGGCGACATACAGGCCGGGCAGGCGCAGCCAGGAGTCAGCGCTTAGGCGCGGCGGTAGCCGGCTTTCAGACTGTCAGGGTCAAGGGAAAACAAGGTTCGCGGAACGCGATTCGAATCAATCATGACTTACACCTCCAAGATGGGTTAAGCCTGCTTCCCGCTGCTAAACGGGAGCGGCAGGCACCTGACAGGGTTAGCAGACCGGCATCTTGGAACCGGCAGCCCACGAGGGGCTCCCCGCCAGCGCCTGCCATCTATGCGTGCGCCGACACAAACCAAGCCACGACGGATTCGCTTGGTCTGCCAAGATGCAAGAAGGGCTGCTAAACCCCTTGTGCCGAGATTGCGACGGCACGCGGGGATTGTTGGCGAGGCGGATGGATAAGTCAAGACGGCGCGGTCCGCGCCGCCGGCCTCCGCCATGCCAAGAAAAACGCCCGGCAAAGCCGGGCGTTTCGTATCCATCCAGACAAAGGCGCTCAGTACCCCAGCCCCATCGCTTCCTTGACGTCCTGCATGGTGGCGCGCGCCACTTGCTCGGCCTTGGCGTTGCCCGCGGCCACCACTTCCTTGACCAGATTGGGATTGCTCAGATACTGCTCGGCGCATTCAAACATCGGCTGCTGTTCGCGGAGTACGCCGTCTATCACCGGTTGCTTGCAGTCCAGGCAACCGATGCCGGCGCTGGTACAGCCCTGCTTCACCCATTCGCGGGTGTCTGCGTCGCTGTACACCTGATGCAGCTGCCATACCGGGCATTTGTCCGGGCTGCCTGGATCGGTGCGGCGCACGCGCGCCGGATCGGTCGGCATCGCCCGCACTTTTTTGGTGACGGTGGCCGGGTCTTCGCGCATGGTGATGGTGTTGCCGTAGGACTTGGACATCTTCTGGCCGTCCAGGCCCGGCATCTTGGACGCCTCGGTCAGCATCGCCTCACATTCGGCCAGAATGCTCTTGCCCTTGTTCTCCAGCCAGCCATACAGGCGCTCGCGGTCCGCCGCGCCCAGGTTCTGGCTGGCGGCCAGGATTTCGCGCGCGCCGGCCAGCGCTTCGGCGTTGCCGTCTTGCAGATAGGCGGTGCGCAGGCGGTCGAACTCCTTGCCGGCCTTGCCTATCTTCTTCACCGCGGCGCGGGCCAGTTCTTCGAAGTTGGGTTCGCGGCCAAACAGGTTGTTGAAACGGCGCGCCACTTCGCGGGTCAGTTCGATGTGCGGCACCTGGTCTTCGCCCACCGGCACCAGGCCGGCCTTGTAGATCAGGATGTCGGCGGCCTGCAGCAGCGGGTAGCCGAGGAAGCCGTAGGTGCCCAGATCCTTGGTGGACAGTTTTTCGATCTGGTCCTTGTAGGTGGGCACCCGCTCCAGCCAGGACAGCGGGGTCACCATGGACAGCGCCAGATGCAGTTCCGCGTGCTGCGGCACTTTGGACTGGATGAAAACGGTGGCCTGCTCCGGGTCCACGCCGGCGGCCAACCAATCTATCACCATGTCCCACACGCTCTTGCCGATGATGGAGACGTCATCGTAATTGGTCGTCAGCGCATGCCAGTCCGCCACCATGAAATAACAGTCGTGGGTGCTTTGCAGCTGCACCCAGTTCTTGATCACGCCGTGGTAATGGCCAAGGTGCAGGCTGCCGGTGGGGCGCATGCCGGAAAGAATGCGGTTGGCGAACATATGTGAATTCCGTTTCAGGTAATAAGCGCGACAGCGCCGGAAACGAATTCCGGCGCGTCAGGATTGGGGTGAGCCGGGCGTTTTAAATCAAGGCGCGCACCAGCCCGTACATCAGACCGTAGAACGGCCGCAAAATGGTGGTCAGCAGGCCGGTGGCGATCAAGGCCAGCAGCACCCACATGCCGTAAGGCTCCAGCTTGGAATACTTCCAGGCCATGCCCGGCGGCAGAAAGCTTTCCACGATGCGGCCGCCGTCCAGCGGCAGGATGGGCAGCAAATTGAGCAACATCAGCGAGATATTGATGCCGATGCCGGCCTGGCTCATCAGCGCCAGCGGTTCGCTGTAGCTGGTGTCCATGCCTATGGCCAGCTTGAGCAGCAGCACCCACAGCAAGGTCATCAGCAGATTGGAGGCCGGCCCGGCGGCGGCCACCAGCCGGCCGTGCTCGCGCGGCTTGCGCAAGGCGCCGAAATTGACCGGCACCGGCTTGGCCCAACCGAAGATGAAGCCGCCCAGCGTCACCGACAGCAAGGGCAGCAACACGGTGCCGATCGGGTCGATATGCTTGAGCGGGTTCAACGTCATCCGCCCCATCATATAGGCGGTGCTGTCGCCGAAACGGCGCGCGGCGTAGGCGTGGGCGGCCTCGTGCAGGGTGATGGCGAACAACACCGGCAGCGCGTAAATGGTGATTTTCTGGATCAGGTTAATATCGCCCATGATGTCTCTTGTGGGTTGAAAACAATGTAGTGAGGCAAAGGCGGCTTATAGGCCGAACGGCGCCGGATCGCCCTTGCCGCGGCGCAGCAGTTCCACGCCCTCGGTCATGTCGATCACGGTGGTGGGGTCGGTGCCGCACCAGCCGCCGTCTATCACCGCGTCCACCGCGTGCTCCAGCCGCTCACGGATTTCATACGGATCGGTCAGCGGTTCCTCGTCGCCGGGCAGCATCAGGGTACAGGACAAAATCGGCTCGCCCAGTTCTTCCAGCAAGGCCAGCGCCACTTTGTGGTCCGGCACCCGCAGCCCGATGGTGGAGCGCTTGGGGTGCAGGGTGCGGCGCGGCACTTCGCGGGTGGCTTGCAGAATGAAGGTATAGCTGCCGGGCGTGGCGGCTTTCAGCATGCGGAACTGGCTGTTGTCCACCTTGGCGTAGTTGGCCAGTTCGGACAGATTGTGGCAGACCAGGGTCAGATGATGGCGCAGGTCCAGCTGGCGAATGTCCAGGATGCGTTCCATCGCCGGCTTGTCGCCCAGCATGCAGCCCAGCGCGTAACAGGAGTCGGTGGGATAGACCACCACCCCGCCCTCGCGCAGGATCTTCACCGCTTCGCGCACCAGCCGCGCTTGCGGATTGTCCGGGTGGATCATGAAAAACTGTGCCATGGCGCGTTTGCCTCAGGGCTGCTCGGCGGCGTCCGCCGCGCGATTGATCGAATAGCTGCTTTGCAGCAGGCCGCTGGCGTAAGCCCGCGTGCTCTGGTGTTGCAGCCGGATGTCGTCGTCCAGCCCGCTGAACAGCGGAATGCCGGCGCCGAGCAGCACCGGCACCCGGTTGAGAATCAGCTGGTCCAGCAGGCCGGCGCGCAGGAAGGCCGACACCAGCCGGCCGCCGTCCACATAGACGTGGCGCGCACCGGAAGCCCGCAGTTCCGTCAGCAGGCGTGGAAGTTCGGCTGCGCTTAATGCCACTTGCGAACGCAGCGCGGCCGGCACATCGGGTGGCCGCAGGCTGCGGCTGGCCACGACAACGCGCAGCCCGGCATAGGGCCACTCGGGAAACGACAGCACTTTGCGGAAGGTGGCGCTGCCCATCAGCAGCACGTCCACCGTCGCCATGAAGTCGGCGTAGCCATAGTCCTCGCCGTCACAGGCTACTTGCTCCAACCAGTCCAACGCGCCGTCGGCGCGCGCGATGAAGCCGTCCAGGCTGGTGGCGAGATAGGCGCTGGCACTCAGGCTCATGCGGCGGTCTCCGGGTGGATGATGCGCGCGGCCAGCGCGTTCCAGATGGGTTTGCAGATCGGCGGCAGGTCGTCGGTGCGGCCGACGTCGCGGCCGCCCTCGCCAGGCGCGTGGAAATCGCTGCCGGCGCTGGAGTACAGCTCATGGCGGTCCGCCAGCAAGGCGAACTTGTGCATATCGTCCAGGCTATGGCTGCCGCTGGCCACCTCGATGCCGCGGCCGCCGGCCAGCTTGAAGTCGTTGATCAGCCGCTCTATCAAGGTGCGGCCCATATCGTAGCGGCCGGGATGGGCGATCACCGCCTCGCCGCCGCCGGCCAGAATCCAGCCCACCGCGTCCTCCAGGCTGGCCCATTCGTGCGCCACGTAGCCGGGCTTGCCCGGGGTCAGGAATTTGCGGAACACAGTGCGCACGTCCTTGACCTGCCCGCTATTGACCAGGAAGCGGGCGAAGTGGGTGCGGCCTATCATTTCCGGGTTGTCGCACAGCGCCATCGCGCCGTCGAACGCGCCTTGTATGCCCACCTTGATCAGTTCGTCCGACATCTGCCGCGCGCGGTTGACGCGGCCGTCGCGGATGGATTGCAGGCCGGCGGCCAGCGTCGTCTGTTCCGGGTCTATGCCCAGGCCGACGATGTGCACGGTGTGCTTGCCCCAAGTGACCGAGACCTCGACGCCGTTGAGGAAAGCCAGGCCCTGCCGCGCCGCCTCGGCCCGCGCCGCGGCCAGGCCGTGGGTGCAGTCGTGGTCGGTCAGCGCCACTAACGTGGCTTCGCGCTCGGCGGCGCGCGCAATCACCTGCTCCGGCGGCAAGGCGCCGTCGGAGGCGTGGGAATGGAAATGCAGATCGATGCTGGCCATGCTCATTGTCCGTTGGCGGCGGTCTGGCGCGCGGCTTCGCGCAGTTCCCAGGCGGCCTGTTTGGCGCGGTATTCCGTCATCAGCGCGTTATAGCTGTCCCAGATGCACGGGTCGCAGCCGCTGCCGCAGCAAGCGTCATCCGGCGGGGGCTCGGGCGCTTCCGGCGGCGGGTCGAAGTCGTCGTCGTTCATGGCGCCGCGACGCGGATGGAAAAGCCGTCGCCGCTAACCTGCTGACCCGAGCGGATCTTGCAGGTCTTGCGCAGTTCCACCTGACCGTCCACTCGCACATTGCCTTCGGCGATGAAATGTTTGGCGGCGCCGCCGGAATCGCAAACATTGCAGATTTTCAGCAGGTCGCACAAGGCGATGTATTCGCCGCTCAATTCAAAGGTTTCATTCATTTTTGCACACTCGATTGGGACAGGGCTGTGAGCGAGCTGTGGACAAGAACCGCAGCGCCTTCATTTTTCACGCCTTTTTACTGTCGATTATTTTTTAATCTATCGCCAACAACTATCCACGCCATGGCAGGACAAGCTTGTGGGCCTGTTGTGGATAATTGCGGCAATTTGCTGAATTTCCAGCGCTTTATTCTTGCCGATCAAAATTTAGGCAATTCGCCAGGCCAGATCGCGGCCAGCGCGGCCAGCGCCTGAGCCATGCGCCGTTCGTGCGCACCGCTCACCCTCGTCGCGTCAATCCCCGCGTCTTCCAGCGCCTGCCGGTAGAGCCCGAACAACCAGTCCCGCTGAGTCGGGTGGCTGCGCAGCGGATCCGGCTCCCAGGGAATGTCCGGCTCGGCCAGCAGCGTCAAGGCGTAATCGCCGGGCCGGCACAACTCCAACAAGCCGGGGCTGCAGCGCCCATGCGCCACCTCGCTCCAGATCTTGCAATTCAATGCGGTGGTGTCGCACAACAAGACTTGGACGTCGGCGGCCAACGACTGTTCCGCCGCCAACTGTCCGCGCGCCACTTCCTCAATAATCTCCGGCGTGGAACGGTACGACCGCGTGGCGAAATAGTCGCGCGCGTATTCCGGCACCCAGGCGGCGGCAATGCCCGCCGCGTTCAGCGCCGCCGCCAGCGCGCGCGCCAGCGTGGTCTTGCCGCAGGACTCCGGCCCTACGATGGCGATCTTCAACGGCCGCGTCGCGCCCTTGGACATCCCACTGCTTTCAAAATACGGAAAAGCGGTCAATTATACGCCGCTTGCCGCGCTATCAACAGCCGGGCAGCGGTTCTCAACAAGCGAAGGGGACAGTCCTGTGCGCCAACTGTGGACAAGGAAGCTAAGCCCTTGCCGTGAAATGGATTTGTTTGACTTGATTAAAAAACAGGCGCTTCACTGGATTACCCACATCCAGCGTGAAAAGTCATGTGGGACAATTGTGGATAAGGCTATCAAGTCCTTGTTCTGCCAAGCACATTTTCGACAGCTTATTTTTTAGGCAAAATAGCGCGCCATTTAATGACGAAGCCATAATAAAACGCCTCCCCCGGCCATGGCAGGCCGCTGCCGATCGTCACCGCCGCTTGCCCACACCCAAGGTGTAAAGCCATGTGGGCGAGCTGTGGACAAGCGCGGCAAAGTCCTGAAAAAACGGCACAAAAAAAGGCCGCTCAAAAAATGAGCAGCCTGGGTAGCACGCAGTGTCTTAGAGTCTATTCACGATCTCGCGAGCTAAGGCGAGACAAGGCGAAAACGGCTGAGAAAGCAGAGTGGTCATACGGTACATGAGCATTTCGAATGCTGTACTCAGCGTGCCACGTTTCACTACGCGAGCAAATCGTAAACAGCTTCTTAATGCGCGCTCATCTCGCCGCGCAAGGGTTTAGCCAATTGCGCCGCCAGTTGCTGTCCGCTGAGGCCGGCGGACAGCAGCACGTGCAACTTGGCCAGCGCTGCTTCCGGCGTCAGGTCCGCCCCGGCCACCGCGCCGGCGCGCGCCAGCGGCTGGCTGGCGGCATAAGCGCCCACCTCCACCGCGCCCCGCGGCGCCTGAGTGATGTTCAGCACCGCGCCGCCGCGCGCGGTCAAGGCCTTCACGCCATCCAATAGCGCCGGATCGGCCGGCGCGTTGCCGCTGCCGTAGCTCATCAGCACCGCCGCGTCCAGCGTCGGCTCCGCCAACAGGCGGCCGGCCAGCGCCGCGCCCTGTCCCGGCGTCAGGAACAGGCAGGCGATGCTCAGATCTTCGCGCAGCGCCTTCGGCTGAAATTCTCCCTGTCCCGGCAACCAGGCGGCCTTGTTCCAATGCGGATGGATGGCGAAGCGGGCCAGCGGCTCCGCATTGGGCGAGCCGAAGCCGGCAAAATGCTCAACGTCCAGCTTGCGCGCCCGGCTGCCGCGCAGCAGCAGGCGATCAAAGGCGATGGCGACCTCATGCAGCTCAGGCTGGCAGGCCGCTTCCAGCGCGTCGGCGACATTGTTCCAGCCGTCGGAGCGAGAATGCAGCAACGGCAGTTGCGCGCCGGTCAACACCACGGGCTTGGCCAGGCCGCGTAGGGCGAAGGCCAGCACGCTTGCGGTATAGGCCATGGTGTCGGTGCCGTGGATGACGACGAAGCCGTCGTAGTCGCCGTAACGCTCGGCCAGCGCGGCGATGATGCGGTTCCAGTGGCGCGGCTCGATGGCGGAGGAATCGATCAACTCGTCGAATTCGACCACGTCGAAATCCAGACCGGGACGGCGAAAGCGCTCCAGCAGGCCGGGCAACAGGCCCGGCGACGGCGCCAGGCCGTCCGGGGTTTCGGTCATGCCTATGGTGCCACCGGTGTACAACACTAAAACGCGGCTCATGCGGTCTCCTGCAAACAGTGTCCAATGCCGCGATGGTAGCTCAATTCGCCGCTGCCGCGGCAGGACTGTCCACGCGCAGACGCACTGCGTCATGCCGCCAATACTCGTAATCGCAATCCAGAGTGGCGCCGGCGGCGTCTCGATTGACACGGCGAACCAGCAAAATGGGGCCGCCCTCGGCCAGCATCAGCGCCTGGGCCACACTCCCCTGAGCCGCCGCCGGCAAGATGTCGAAAGCCGCGGCCGCGTATTCAATGCCATAACGACGGCGATACAGCCCGGTCAACGATTGACTCAGATCCTGGCCCTGAATGTCCGGAAAACGCTCCGGCCGCAGAAAGTGCTCCACGTATAGCGCCACGCGCCCGTCCAGGCTGCGCTGACGACAGATTTTCCATAAAGAGCTCAAGGGCGGCACCTCCAACGCCCGGCACAGCTCGGGCGAAGCCAGCACGGTCTCCACGCTTAAAAGCCGAGTTTCCGCCGTCCGTTGTTGCGCGTCGGCCATGCGCTGGAAATGGTTGCCGTAGAGCGGCGCGTACTCCAGCCGCGGAAAGGCGACGAACCAGCCGCGCCTTTCTTCGCGATACACCCGCCCTTCGGCCTCCAACACGGCCAGCGCCTCCTTCAGGGTGATGCGGGTGGTGGCGAACAGCTCGGCCAGCGCGCGCTCCGACGGCAGGCGGCCGCCGGGCCGCAACAAGCCGCCCTCGATTTGCTGCAACAAGGCGGCGCGGATGCGCGCGGCCTGGGAAAGCGGTTTCGGTTCAGGCATCAGGACTAGTCCAACGATCAGGTCTCCGCCGGCTTTTTACCAAGAAAAAATGACAAGGAAATTAACCGGCGCAAGCGCCTCCGGCGCCCTTGCGCCGATTCGTCACCAATCCGCAATCAAATTGCCATGCAACGTAAACCGGAATGTCATCTCCGCGGAATACCATCAGCATCGCTTTTATTTGACCTAGTCCAAAGGGATGGATGCCATGAACAAACCGTTGCGCTGCGCCGTGCTGGGCGCTCTGGCCCTGCTGGCCAACACCGCTTTCGCCGATAATCTGAACGCGCTGATCCAGGCAGCCAAGAAGGAAGGCGAGCTGAACGTGATCGCCCTGCCCCATGACTGGTGCGGCTACGGCGGCGTAATCGCCGGCTTCAAAGCCAAGTACGGCATCAAAGTGAACGAGCTCAATCCGGACGCCGGCTCCGCCGACGAGCTGGAGGCGATCAAAGCCAACAAGAGCAATAAGGGCCCGCAGGCGCCGGACGTGATCGACGTGGGCCTGTCCTTCGGCCCGCAAGCCAAGGCCGCCGGCCTGTTGCAGCCGTACAAAGTCTCCAACTGGAAAACCATTCCGGACAGCGTCAAGGACAAGGACGGCTATTGGTACGGCGATTACTACGGCGTGCTGGCCTTCGAGGTGAACAAGGATCTGGTAAGCAAGACGCCGACCGACTGGAGCGATCTGCTGAAGCCGGAGTACAAGAACGCGGTGGCGCTGGCCGGCGACCCGCGCGCCGCCAACCAGGCGATCCAGGGCGTGTTCGCCGCCGGCCTGTCCCAGTCCAAGGGCAATGTGGCCAAGGCCGCCGACGCCGGCCTCAAATTCTTCGCGCAGTTGAATAAGAGCGGCAATTTCGTGCCGGTGATCGGCAAAGCGGCCTCGCTGGCCCAGGGCAGCACCCCCATCGTGATCCGCTGGGACTACAACGCGCTGGCCGACCGCGATACCTTGAAAGGCAACCCCAAGGTGGAGGTGGTGGTGCCCAAAAGCGGCGTGGTGGCCGGCGTTTACGCCCAGGGCATCAGCGCTTACGCGCCGCACCCCAACGCCGCCAAGCTGTGGCAGGAATACCTGTTCTCCGACGAAGGCCAACTGGCCTGGCTCAAGGGCTATTGCCACCCCACCCGCTTCAACGATCTGGCCGCGCGCAAGAAAATCCCGCAGGACTTGCTGAGCCGGATGCCAGACGCCGCCGCCTATAAGAAAGCCCTGTTCCCCACGCTGGAACAGCAGGAGGCTTACAAGGCGGTGATCACCAAGCAGTGGGACGGCGTGGTGGGCAGCAACGTCAAGTAAGCCGGCCTCATCCCCTTGGCGCGCGGCGCTTCTGCCGCGCGCGGGCTCTCTTTGGAAACACGCCCTCATGTCCACATCTTCAGACCCACTCGCCGCCCGCTCCGGCCCGGCGTCGCCGCGCCGCGCCGGCGGCGGCTTCGTCTCGCTGTCCTGGCTGGGCGTGGCGCCGTTCTTCCTGTTTGCGCTGCTCTTCCTGCTGCTGCCCACCGCCCGACTGCTGCTGGGCGCCTTCCAGGACGCCGACGGCCATTTCACGCTGAACAATATCGCCCGGCTGTTCGAGCCGGCGATTCTCGACGCCTACAAGATCAGCTTGCAGATCAGCGCCGCCTCCGCGCTCTTGGGCGCGGCCTTCGGCCTGTTGCTGGCCCTGGCCGCAATCCGCGGCCGGCTGCCGGGCTGGATTCGTCCGACGCTGGCCACCTTCTCCGGCGTGGCGTCCAACTTCGCCGGCGTGCCGCTGGCCTTCGCCTTCCTGGCCACGCTGGGCCGCATGGGCTTGGTGACGGTACTGTTGCGCCGCTACCTGGATTTCGACCTCTACGCCGGCGGTTTCAGCGTGCTCAGCTTTAGCGGCCTGACCCTGACGTATCTGTACTTCCAGATTCCGCTGATGGTGCTGATCGTCAGCCCGGCCATAGACGGCCTCAAAACCGAATGGCGCGAAGCCTGCGACAGCCTGGGCGGCTCCGCCTTCGCCTACTGGAGCCGCATCGCGCTGCCAGTACTGTGGCCCAGCATCCTGGGCGCGGCGCTGCTGCTGTTCGCCAACGCCTTCGGCGCAGTAGCCACCGCCTACGCGCTGACCGGCAGTTCGCTCAACATCGTCACCATCCTGCTATACGCGCAAATCCGCGGCGACGTGCTGCACGATCAGAATCTGGGCTACGCGCTGGCCTTGGGCATGATCGTGGTCACCGGCCTGTCCAACGCCGCCTACATTTGGCTGCGCGGCCGCGCGGAAAGGAGCCGGATATGAAACACCAGCCTGTCCACAAGCCGTCGTCGCGGCTGGGCGCCTGGATCGCCGTCGTCGCCGGCAGCCTGTACTTCCTGCTGCCGCTCTTGGCCACTTTCGAATTCAGCCTGAAGATGCTGCGCGAGGGTTACAGCCTGGAAGCCTACAGGCTGGTTCTGCAAGATCCGGGTTTTCAGCAAAGCTTCGCCTATTCCGCGCTGATGGCCCTGTTCACCATCGTCATCGGCATCCTGTTGGTGGCCCCCACCGCGTTCTGGATCCAGCTCCGGCTGCCGCGGCTGCGGCCGCTGGTGGAATTCATCACCCTGCTGCCGCTGGTGATCCCGGCCATCGTCATCGTCTTCGGCTATCTGCGCCTGTTCGGCAGCGACGCCTGGCTGCCCTTGACCGGCAGCGAGCGCGGCACGGATCTATTGCTGGTCTGCAGCTATGTGACGCTGGCCCTGCCCTATCTGTACCGCTCCATCGACGCCGGCCTGTCCGCCATCGACGTGCGGTCGCTGGCCGAGGCGGCGCAAAGCCTGGGCGGCGGCTGGCGGGTGATCCTGCTGCGGGTAATCTTCCCCAATATTCAGTCCGCGCTGTTGTCCGGCGCGTTTCTGACCTTCGCCATTGTCATCGGCGAGTTCACCATGGCCAGCTTGCTGGCGCGGCCGGCCTTCGGCCCTTATCTGCAATTGATCGGCGCCAACCGCGCTTACGAGCCGGCGGCGCTGGCCATCATCGCCTTTTTGATCACCTGGGCGGCCATGGGCCTGCTGCAGGTGGCCGGCCGTCACCGTCGCGCGCTGCGCGAGGCCACGGCCTCGGAATAAGAAAGAACCCCACAATGGCATACCTGGACATCCAACATCTGCACAAGCGCTACGGCCAGCAAACGGTGGTGCACGACTTCAATATGAGGGTGGAGGCCGGCGAGTTCGTCACTTTCCTGGGCCCATCCGGATGCGGCAAGACCACGGTGCTGCGCATGATCGCCGGCTTCGAAACGCCCAGCGGCGGCGCCATCCGCCTGCTAGGCGAGGACATCACGGCCTGCTCGCCGCAAAAACGCGGCATCGGCATGGTGTTTCAAAGCTATGCGCTGTTTCCCAATATGAGCGCAGGCGAGAACATCGCCTTCGGCCTGAAGATGCAGAAGCGCGCCGCCGCCGACATTCGCCGCAAGGTAGCGGAGGCGCTGGCGCTGGTAGAGCTGTCCGGCAAGGAGAACCACTATCCCCATCAGCTCTCCGGCGGCCAACGCCAGCGGGTGGCATTGGCGCGCGCGCTGGTGGTGGAACCGCGCATTCTGCTGTTGGACGAACCGCTGTCGGCGCTGGACGCTCGCATCCGCAAGAATCTGCGCGAACAGATCCGCGACATTCAGCGCCGGCTGGGGCTCACCACTATTTTCGTGACCCACGACCAAGAGGAAGCGCTGACCCTGTCCGATCGCATCTTCGTGATGAACCAGGGAAAAGTGGAACAGGAGGGCGCAGCCGAAACCATCTACACCCAGCCTGCCACCGAGTTCGTCGCCCGCTTCATGGGCAATTACAATCTGCTGTCCGTCGGCGACAGCCGAGCGCTGTTCGGCCTGGAAATCCAGGGCCATCTGGCAATCCGCCCGGAGTCCATTCAACTGTTGCCCGGCGACAGCGCGGAAACAGACAGCTTGCCGGCGGTGGTGAAACAACGCCAACTGCTGGGGAACATCGTCCGCTATCAGGTGGAAAGCGCCGGCGCGCTGCTGCAGGTAGACCGGCTGAACCGCAATCCGGCGGACTTGCTGGCCGACGGCGCGCCAGTGAGGCTGCGCGTCCAGCACGACGATATGCGCGAAGTACGCTAAACGTCCGTTGGCCGTCGGAAATAGGCCATCTGCCGACGCAAGCTGCCGGCGCGCTGCGACACTTCCTGCGCCGCCGCCGATAATTGCTCGCTGGCGGCGGCGTTGCCCTGAGACAGCTGACTCAGTCCCTGCATCACTTGATTGATGCTGCCCACATGCTGCGCCTGAGCCACGGCCTCCTTGGAAATGTCCCGCACCAGTTGCCGGGTTTGCTGGCTGGATTCTACGATGGCACTCAGGCTTTTGCCCGCCTCCTCCGCCAGCCGCACGCTACCCGCCGCCACCTGGCCGATCTCCTTGGCCGCGGTCTGGCTGCGCATCGCCAGCTTGCGCACCTCATCGGCCACCACGGCGAAGCCCTTGCCCAGCTCGCCGGCGCGCGCAGCCTCGATGGCGGCGTTGAGCGCCAGCAAATTAGTCTGATAAGCGATGTCGTCGATGATGTCGGTACGCTGGGCGATCACATGCATCGCCTCTATGGTTTCGCCGACGACCCGCCGGCCCTCCTCCGCCTGGCGCGCGGCTTCGCTGGCCACGTCGCCGCTGCGGCTGGCGTCGCGAGCCATCGCGAACATCTGCCCGGCAATCTCGTCCACCGAGTGGCTGGTCTGCTCGATGTCGGAGGAGGTTCGGCAAGCGCTGTCGGACAGGCCCTGCGATGCGCTGTTCAATTGCAGCGAGGCGTTGGCCACCGCGTCCGCGTCCTGCTGCACCTGCAGAATCACCCCGCTCAGTTTCCGCCCCATCTGGCGGATGTGCGCGGCCAGGCTGTCATCGTCGGACGAAGCCAGCCGCAGGCGGAAATCCAGTTGGCCTCCGGCCAGTTCACGCATGCCCTGCGCCACCTCGTCCGGCTCTGCGCCCAAGGTCCGCAGAATACTGCGCGCCAGCAGCAATGCGGCGGCGATGGGCAGCAGCACCCCGGCCAACACCGCCAAGGCCAGCCAGCTTTGCCAACGCGCGGCGGACTGCTGCGCCGCCAAGGCGTCTCGAATCCGCGCCAATACCGCGTTTTGGACCTCCAGCAACGCGTCTATGCGCCGGCTGGCCACCTCGA
The DNA here is from genome assembly GCF_011602385.1 of Chromobacterium fluminis. Lineage (NCBI taxonomy): Bacteria > Pseudomonadati > Pseudomonadota > Betaproteobacteria > Neisseriales > Chromobacteriaceae > Chromobacterium > Chromobacterium fluminis. Next base: position 93,045 of record NZ_JAAOMA010000021.1, read on the forward strand.
ACCACTCCTCGCTCGACAAGCTCTGCATCGCGCCCGGCCCGCGCGCCAACACCGCGTCGCGCAGCGATTCGTACGCGCTGCTCACGTCCAGCGCCCGGGCCAGCAAGCGCTCGTCGCCGTCGTTCTGCCGGTACAGACTGCGGCATAGCGCCTCCTGCGACACCATGCCGCTTGCCAGACGGAATTCGTTGATATTGAAGCTGCCCACCGCCAGCACCCCGCCGATCAAGCCGCGCGCGCGGCCGGTGTACTCCGTCTGACAATGCAAGGCGGACCACTGTTGCACCAAGGCGCGCACGTCCTCGCTTTGCGAGTAGAACAGCGTGATGACTTTGGAAAGCCGCTCGATGACTTCGGTGTAACGCTCAAACGCCGGCAATGGCGAAATATGGCGCTGCGCCACATCGCGGCGCAAAGTAGTAAGCAGCTCCGCCGCCGGCAACTGCTGGGAGAGAAACAAGCCCGCCTTGCGCGACAGTCCCTCGGCGGGTTGCTGGCGCAAGCGGACCAGCAGGGCATCGGCCAGCGCCTTTTGCCGCGGCAAGGCGGCCGGCATCGGCTTATGCTCGTTAAGATAGCGGTTGCTCAGGCCGCGCTCGCTCTGCAAAGCGTGAATCAGCTCCCCCACTTTCTGTACATTGTCCACCAGCGCCTGGTCGCGTTGTAAAGCCTGGACCGTCCGCCATTGCGCAAAGGCAAACCACAAAGCGCCGCACAACAAGAGCAGCACCAGCGGAGCGATCAGCAAGGCCAGCTTGTGCACCAGCTTCAGACGGAAGTGCATCGGGTATCCTGTTTGCAAGCCATGGATCAAAAACCGCCGGGCGCATACCCTTGCGCGGCGGTCCAACCGCTCTAACTATAGGCAATGACTGAGCAAGGCAAGAACACTGACATGGCGAGCGCATAGATCAAGCGCGCGCAAAGAAAAACCCGCCGTGGAAGACGGCGGGTTGCGAGGAGACGACGATCAGGCCGCGCGCAGGCTGGCGATCATGATCCAGCCGATCAAAGCCGGCGCCATCGCCATGCAGAAGCCGCGCATCAGACGCATGCCGCGCCCAGCGCCTTCGCCGCTCAGTTCTCGGCGCACCACCGGCCAAGCCTTCCAGCCGACGAACAAGGCCAGCAGCAGTTCACCCACCGGCATCAGCAGCTTGGAGGTCAGATAATCCAGAAAGTCGAAAAAGCTCATGCCGAACAATTGGTACTCGCTCCACACGCCCAGCGACAGCGAAGCGGGGATGCCCAGCAGGAAGATGCCCAGCGTCATCACCCAGGCGGACTGCGTGCGCTTGAGGCCAAATTCGTCCATCGCGAAACTGGTCACCACCTCCAGCAAGGACACCGAAGACGTCAACGCCGCCAGCAACAGCAGGCAGAAGAACATCACAGCGAACAGCTGCCCCAGCGGCAGGTGGGCGAATACCGCCGGCATGGTGATGAAGGTCAAGCCCGGACCGGCCGAGGGGTCGAAGCCAAAGGCGAACACCGCCGGCAGCACCATCAGGCCGGCCAGGAAGCAAGTGGCCACCGTCAGCGCGATCACCCATAAGGCCGACCCCAGCAGATTAGAGTCCTTACTGACGTAAGAGCCGTAAGTAATCATGATGCCCAGGCCCAGCGACAGCGAAAAGAACGCCAGCCCCAAGGCGTCCACCAGCATGGCGCTGCTGACCTTGGAAAAGTCCGGGGCCACGAAATACTTCACGCCGTCCCAAGCGCCGGGCAGCGTCAGGCCACGGGCGATCAACACCAACATCAGCACAAACAAGGCCGGCATCAGAAACTTCGACAGGTTTTCGATACCCTTCTGCACGCCGCCGGCCACCACCCACACTGTCAACAAGGCGAAACCGGCGTGATAGGCGATAGGCTCCAGCGGATCGCTGATGAAGCCGCTGAAGATGGCGCCCAGAGTCTTGGCGTCCGACGTCATAATGCCGCCCCCCAGCGCCTTGACGATGTAGGCGATTGTCCAGCCGCCCACCACGCTATAGAAAGACAGAATCAGGAAACACACCAAGACGCTCATATAGCCGATGATGGGCCAGCCGCCGCCGGCCAACTGCCGGAAGGCGCCTACGGCGCCGGCCTTGGACGCGCGCCCCAGCGCCATTTCGGCCAACATCAGTGCCAAACCCAGCGTCAGGCAGATACCGAGGTAAATAAACAAGAAAGCGCCACCGCCATTGGTTGCGGCGACATAGGGAAATTTCCAGATCGCCCCCAGCCCAATGGCCGAGCCGGCGGCGGCGAGGATGAAACCGAGGCGCGAGCCCCATTGTGATCTTGCCATAATGCAGTCTGCTTCTTTGTCCGAATATTTGTTTTTGAATCGCCGAAATCGACGCCCGCGCCCAAACGCGATCGCCACAGCGGCAAAGGTGCTGTTTTGCGCCGACAAGACGCGGCCCGCGCCAGGCCAGATCATGAAGCCCGGAAGCGAACGGAAGGGACCCGGCAAGCCGGGCAAGGGAGAGAAAATCGCCGTGTGGGCTGGCCAAAAGCCGCGTCAGGGGTGGCGACGGGCTATGGTTCTCGCTAGTGTATTTTGCGTACAAACGCCAATTTACCATGATTGATGACAATTTCCAGCGTACGCAGGCAATTAATTCTTATTTCCCGGATAGGTACGGCCATTTCCCGGCAAAGATGAGCAAGTCAGCCTCCAGCCAACAAGTTGAGCATGAAATATCTGTACTCAGGGAATACACTTAGAGCGGCTGACGAATATCAGTTTCACCCCGAGGCGGGACGCGCCGGCGCGGACAGCGCAAACAAGACGGCGAGCCGACGCAACCCGACGTCCGGAGTTTTGTCAGCAGCTCTTAGACAGCGGCCCCACTGCTACGCGCCTGGCCATCCCAGGTGCGAACTCGCCGGCCTCACGCGACTTACGGAGAGCCCTATGGCGATACTGCAAGCCTTTCAATCGCTGATCGACACCGTACAAGGCGCCCTGGTCATTGCGCTGCCCGCCGATGGCCAGATCGTCAGCGCCAATCAGTTGGCGGCCATCCTGCTGGCCACCCCGCACGGCGACCTGATTGGGCAACCCTTTTCCCGATTCCTGCCGGACCCCGTCGACGCAGAACAGCTGGCCAGAGAACTGCGTCGCACCAGCATGATCTACAACCGCTCGCTGACCTTGCAAGCCAGTGGCGGGCGCTGCTTCGAGGTGCAGATGTCGCTGCGCGAGGTGGAGCTGGAAGGCGCGCTCATGCTGATCTACAGCTTCAGCGACCGCACGGAAACCAAGGTGATGAGCCAGTTGCTGGATTTTGAGCGCAATTTGGTGGAGCGCTCGATCAGCCTGATGAAAAGCCTGCGCGCGGAAGAAAAACTGACCGACGACGACAAACTGACCGGTGTGGCCGGCATGCACCGCCTGCTGTCCGCCGCCCACGCCGAAACCGGCCGCGCACGTCGCTACGGCGGCGCCGTCTCCGGCTTGATCCTCAGTTTGATGAACGTGCCGGAACCGATGCCGGAGCTTGACGAAGGCTCGGCTCATCGCCACTTGCTGCGCCTCGCCGGAAGTCTATGCCTGCAAAGCACGCGCGATAGCGACCTCGTTGCCCAGCGAGAAGACGACGCCTTCATCATTCTGCTGCCCAACACCGGCGTAAGCGGAGCCAACGAACTGGCTCGCAGGCTCATCAAATCGCTGCGCCAGTTGAGTTTCGTGTATCAGGGAGAAGAACGCAAAGCGGCGGCCTGCGTCGGGCTGAGCGCCCTGCGCGGCAGTGAAAACACCCCCAAGCCCATGCTGGAACGGCTGAACGAAGCCCTGCAGAAAGCGCGGGAAGGCGGCCCCAACTACATCGTCAAACTCCCCTGAGCATCCCGCCAGGCCAAGTTCCCGCCCCCAAAGCATACGATGAACGACAAACCGGCGAGGCATCGTCTTGACGCCCCGCCGGTTCTGCTTCCTGCTTTAGCTTGTCAGCAACTCACTTCGGCGTTCTTGCGCGCATAGAACCACCAGCACAAGGCGATGCAGCTGATATAGAAAACAATGAAGCACAACAGTGCCGGCTCCGCGCCGCCAGTCGCCTTCATGGACGCGCCAAAGCTCTGCGGAATGAAATAGCCGCCGTAAGCGCCAATGGCGCTGATGAAACCGCCTGCCGCGGCCGATTCCTTAACCCCGTCCGCCTCGGCCTGCTTGCGCGCGTCTTCGCCGCGGCCAGCCGCCGCGCGCAGCCGCCCGGTAGTGAAGATGGTCGGAATCATCCGGTAAGTCGAACCATTGCCCACGCCGGCCATGGTGAACAGCAAGAGGAACATGGCGAAGAAACCGGCAAAGCTGCCGCCGCTCAACTGCCCGGCCGCGTCATGCGCCGGCAGGAAGTGCAACACCCCCACCACCGCCAAGGCCATCACCGCGAACACCCACATGGTCACCCGCGCGCCGCCGAGCTTGTCCGAAATCACGCCGCCTATCGGGCGCACCAGGGCGCCGAGCAAGGGGCCGATAAAAGCGAACTTGGCCACCGGCACATCCGGAAACTGGGTCTTGGTCAACAGAGCAAAGGCGCCGGCAAAACCGATGAAGCTGCCGAAAGTGCCAATGTACAGCCAGCACATCAACCAATTATGCTTACGGCGGAAAATCACCGCCTGCTCGGTGAACGAAGCCTTGGCGTCAGCCAAGTCATTCATGCCGAACCAGGCCGCCGCCGTGGCCAAAACAATGAACGGCACCCAGACGAAGCCGGCGTTCTGCAGCCACAAGCTCTTTTCCACCCCATCCTTGACATAATGCTGCGCATCGCCGCCGAAGGTGCCGAACATGCCGCCAGTCACCACTAGCGGAATCACGAACTGGGCCAAGGACACGCCGAGGTTGCCGAAGCCCGCGTTCAAGCCGTTGGCCGCGCCCTTCTGCGCCTTGGGGAAAAAGTAAGCGATATTGGCCATGGAGCTGGCGAAATTGCCGCTGCCCAGCCCGCACAGCAAGGCGATCGCCAGCATCACCGGATAAGACGTCGTGGGATCCTGCACCGCAAAGCCCAGCCACAAGGCAGGGATCAACAGCGAGGCGGTGGACAAGGTCGTCCATTTGCGCCCGCCGACAATGGACGGCATGAAGGAGTAAAAAATGCGCAAGGTCGCACCGGACAGAGCGGGCAAGGCCGTCAGCAAAAACAGTTGATCCTTGGTGTAGTTGAACCCCGCGTTCGGCAGGTTCAAAGTCACCACGCTCCACAATACGGAAATAACGAAAGCCAGCGTGAGACACGGAATCGAAATCCACAAATTGCGCCGCGCAATGCTCTGGCCTTCCTGTTGCCAGAACTCGGCGCTTTCCGGCTCCCACCGTTTGATGACATAAGACATGACTCAACCCTCCCCGCCGGCCCGAGTCATGGCCAGACCAGCGCTATTTGACAATCTTTTAAAAGCGGATCGCTTCAGCGCCGCCATTCAACTCGAACTCAACGACTAGCTGCCGCCAGGCGTAAACGTTCCTCCGCCACCGGCTTGAACGAGTAATGCATCCAGACCAAGCTGACGCAGACCGTGCCGTACAGCAGCATGAAGCAGCTGGAGCGCACTCCCGCCAGATCCACCAGCGCGCCGAACAAAATCGGCAACACGAAACCGGCCAAGCCGCCAGCCAGCCCCACCACGCCGGACACCGCGCCGATGTTGTCGGGAAAATCGTTAGCGATGAACTTGAACACCGACGCCTTGCCCACCGCCATCGCCACGCCGGCAATGAACAAAACCGAGGTAAACAGCACGGAGTTCAAACCGATATGCAAGCTCCACGGCCCCTTAACGGTGGCCACCACCATTTCAGTTTGCGGATAGGACAAAATGAAGAAGCAAACCCACAACACCCACATCACCCACCAAGTCGTGCGATACGCGCCGAACCGGTCCGACATCCAGCCCCCGATCGCGCGCAGCACGCCGCCAGGCAAGGAAAAACAAGCGGCGAGAAAGGCGGCTGTTTTCATATCAAAGCCGTATTCGCCTACAAAATACTTGGTCAGCCACAACGACAGACCCACATAACCGCCAAACACCACCGAGTAATACTGCGAGTAGCGCCAAACCCTAGGGTCGCGCATCACCCGCAATTGATCGATGAAACGCTGGCCGCCGCCACTCAAATGCGCAGAGTTGTGATGGCTGCAAAACCAAAACAGCAGCGCCGTGGCCAGCATCACCCCGGCGTAGACCTGAGGCACCAGCGTCCAGCCGCCCAACGCGATCAAGGCCGGCGCCACGAACTTGTTCACCGCCGCGCCGGAGTTGCCCGCGCCGAACACACCCATCGCCATCCCCTGATGTCGCGCGTCGAACCAACGCGCCACATAAGGCGTGCCCACCGAGAAGCTGCCGCCAGCCAAACCGATGAACAAACCAATCAGCAAGAAATGCCAATATTGGGAGGCGTACTCCATCAGATAAATCGGCAGCACCGTGCTCAGCATCAGACAGAACAAAACAATGCGGCCGCCATAGCGATCGGTCCAAATTCCCAACGGCACCCGTACCAGCGAGCCGGACAACACCGGCATCGCCACCAGAATCCCGAACTCGGTTTCGTTCAGACCCAGTTGCTGCTTCACTGGAATGCCCACCACGCCCATCATCATCCAAACCATGAAACAGACGGTGAAAGCAAAAGTGCTGACGGCCAGCACCGAGTACTGCTTATATGCCGCGGATGTCATGTTTTCTCCCTCAGCGGCCAAGCGGCCGGCCAGTCCAACTCCATACTCACACCATACTGCTGGTACGCAGGAAAACCCATTCGCCAGACGTGGGCAAGCACAAGGAAAAACGATCTAATCGAAATAGTTCTTTTGGGTGGTATTCGAGAAAGGAACAACACAGTAGAGGGGGGAAAGCGGCGAGACTGGCTGGCTTTGCGCCAATGCAAGTTACAGCCCCGACGACATTGGCTAAGATAGGCACATTGCCAACAAGGGAGCCTCCCCCATGAATGCCGCCAAGAAAATACGCCGTTTCATCGAAGAAGGGCACGATCCGCAGCAAATGCAAGTGCTCAAAGAACTGGCGACCGCATTGGAAATGGGCCGCTCTTTCGACCTGAGCCTGCTCTACGATATCGACATGCGTTATTTCGACGTTGCCATCGATCTCCTGAAATGTAGAAGTTCAGACCTGATCTGACAGTCTCCCGTTTTGACGGCACCCGACTGTCAGATCAATTCAAGTTGTCTACCTTCTCCCTCCATTCCCGTTTGCCATCAATAAAGGTTTGTACGGGCGTGCG